>JAFEEX010000037.1 GCA_018240895.1 Pseudomonadota bacterium
GGCCCGCTCGATCGCGGCGTTGAGCCGCAGTGACACGGGGCCGGAAATTCCATTCAAAAAGCGCGGCAGGTCGAACCACTCGGGCATGACCGCGACCAGGCGCCCGCCCGGAAGCAGGCGCTTCCAAGCCGAACGCAGATGCCGCGCGCCGGTGCGCCCATCGTGCCCGCGCTCGAGCCCGTGCGAATAGGGCGGGTTCATCAGCACTACGCTCGGGGCGACATCGGCACCGAGCAGTTCGTCGATCAGCTCGCCATCGTGGGCCGTGACCGAAGCGGCTGGAAACACCGCGCCCAGGCATTCGCGGCGCAAGGGCGAAATCTCGTTGAGCGCGAGCCGTGCCTTCGCCTTGTCCGCCCAGACCGCAAGCATCCCGGTTCCGGCCGAGGGCTCAAGCACCTGTTCGCCGCTCGCAATCGCGCAGGCCCGCGCGGCGATCCAGGCGAGACGCGGCGGGGTGGCGAACTGCTGCAACTCGATCTGCTCATCGCTGCGATTGTTCTGGGACGGCACCAACGCTTCGAAGCGCGAGAATGCCTCGTCGGCCAGTTCTGGCGCCAGCGTGCAGGTCAGCGCCGGGTTCTGCTGGAGAGTGAGCACCTGGCCCAGTTCGAGCGCGGCGTGGGCATCGTGCACGGACCAGCGGCCAGCTACGTCGCTGCCACCGAAATGTTCGCCGAGGATTGCGGCCAGATCCGGACGCGAGATGATTTCCCCGGCGCCGAGCCGGGCAGCAAGAGCGCGCGCTGCGCCAAGCACCAGCGGCTGGGCAGGAATGGGGAAAGCAAAGGCGGGAGAAACAAGCGACATCGGGAACCTCCTGACGAGGCCATGTCGGTTTCGGGGGGATCCGTCCGGGGGCCTCACAAGGTCCCAAGCTTCCTTTCCTCTTGAGCCCGGCTCAGGCGGACACCGCCAAACGGCGCATCAGGACGTCGTTCCAGTCCTCGCCGGGTCGCTCTGGCCGCCGGGTAACGATCCGGCGGCCCTCATGCGCGTAGGCTTCGCGCGCCCGCTCCTCGGCAAGCGCGCCGCCCGCGTCATGATCGATGAACAGGTGCAGTTCGCGGACCGATTCCGGGATCGTGACAAGACCGAACCGCTCGTTGCCGAGCGTTGCCCAGCAGGGAATGCCGAACAGCTGCATTGTCGAGAGCGCGGACTCGATCCCTTCAGCCAGTCCGAGCCGACCGCCGCGTGGGAACGCAAGCCTTACCGCGCCTGAGCCGGGACTACCGAGCGAGCGTTTGGGTTGCTCGAAGTCGGCAAGCCGACATGTGTCAGGATCAAGGAAGATGCGCCCCACTGCCAGGATGCAGGCGTCGTTGCGTACCGCCGCAACCAGGGCTGGCAGGAACCGCACCGCTCCCTTTGGTCCGAGCGGCATGCGCGGATGGAACCGTATCTCAGGCGAAGAGATGGTGATCCCCCGTCCCGCGAGATAGCGCTCAGCCGGTGTGCCAGTCAGGATCGAGCTTTCGAGCCACAGCCGAAACGCATTGCGGTTGGCGGTGTCCACGCGCGGTTCGTTTGTGATCGGGCCGCCTGCCCCATCGAACAGGTCCGCAATCCGCACGCCAAGCCGCGCCAAGGCCTGGATGACCGCTTCGTTGGTGCAGCCGGCGAAGCAATGGACCAGGATCGCCCGCTTGCCGAGCGTGATGCTGAGCGATGGTGTGCGGTCAGGGTGAGCCGGACAACAGCACATGCCCTTAGAGCGCGACCAGGTCCCGCCAAGCGCCTCGACTATCTTCCTCGCACGCGCCTCGAGTGCATCGGAATGCTGAACCTTCGACATGGGGCATCTCCATCCTGACATGCCTCCACCCGCGCAGCCTCCGCTCTGCGCCGCTGACAAAGCGTTTTCCTACAGATTATGTTCTCTATATGTTCTAATTCGATTCGACCAGAAAGGAATCGCCAGATGCTCCGAAAACCGTTGATTTTGTTGCTTGCCGCAGCGGGCTTGCTCGCTGCCCTGCCCGCGCACGCCCAGGAAGTGGAGAGCGTTTCGCAGTCCCTTAAGAATGTCGCTGCCGGTTACCGGGTTGAAAGCTCGGATGGCGGATTTGCGCTCGTCACCCATGGCGTCTGGGTGCAGCCTCAAGCTATTCAACCGGCCGACGCCGCAATCACCACACCGCAATTGCCCGCAAAGCGGAGCAAGCCCCGGTCACGGTCGGTGGAACCGAGTTTCCGTCGCGCGGCCTATCTTCCGCACGTCTACGCGGCAGAAGCCCAGTATCGGTTGCCCACCGGCCTTCTGGATGCGCTGATCTGGACCGAATCCCGCTACAATCCGTTCGCAGTCAGCGGTGCCGGTGCGGCTGGGCTCGGACAGCTGATGCCGAAAACAGCGCGCGAGCTTGGTGTTGGCAACCGGTTCGATCCGCGCGCAAACCTGTGGGGAGCCGCTCGTTACTTGCGCCAGATGCTGGACAAGTTCGGGGTCGTCCATCTAGCGGTGGCCGCCTATAATGCCGGGCCTCGCGCCGTTGAGCGCGCCGGCGGTATTCCGCTCAACGGTGAAACCCCGTCCTACGTGCGGAATGTCTTGGAGTTCTGGGGGCCGGATGACTCCAATGCTTTCGCATCGGTAACTCGGCATCCAACCCGATGGAACCCACCTCTTCCTTTGACTGGGCTGAGACGCCAAATAACTTCACCCGAAATTGCGGAGCCATGGGTTGCAGTTGATAATCTTGGCAAGGGAACCGGACAGAACTTTCAATCACAGCAAATTTCGCGTCCTACATATTCGGATAGTTCGGCCCCCCGCCGCCCTCGGGCGTGACCCAGGTGATGTTCTGGGTCATGTCCTTGATGTCGCAGGTTTTGCAGTGGACGCAGTTCTGGGCGTTGATCTGCAGGCGCGGTTCGCCTTCTTCCTCGCCGACGAATTCATAGACCCCTGCCGGGCAGTAGCGGCTTTCCGGCCCGGCGTAGTGCTTGAGGTTGACCTCCACCGGGATCGCCGGATCGGCCAGTTGCAGGTGGCACGGCTGGTCTTCCTCGTGATTGGTGTTTGACAGGAACACGCTCGACAGCCGGTCAAAACTGAACACCCCGTCGGGTTTGGGATAGTGGACCGGCTGGTAAAGGTCCGCGCGCTGAATCGCCTCGCAATCGCGGTGGTGCTTCATCCCCCTCCACAGCCCGAAACCGAATAGGGTGCGCAGCCACATGTCCGCACCGGCGAGCAAAGTGCCCAGCCCCTCGCCCCACTTGGCTACCATCGGCTCGGCGTTCTGGACCAGCTTGAGCTCCGTAGCGATCCAGCTGTCGCGTACAGCCTGATCGTATTCGGGCATGGTGTCATTGGCCCGGCCAGCAGCAATCGCGGCAGCGATCGCATCGGCTGCGAGCATTCCGCTTTTCATCGCGGTGTGGCTACCCTTGATCCGCGGTACGTTGACGAAGCCCGCAGAGCAGCCGATCAGCGCGCCGCCAGGGAAATCGAGCCTGGGCACCGACTGCCAGCCGCCCTCGTTGATCGCGCGCGCGCCATAGGAAACGCGGCGTCCGCCTTCGAGGATCTTGCGGATCTCGGGATGGGTCTTCCAGCGCTGGAATTCCTCAAACGGATAGACGTAGGGGTTCTTGTAATCGAGCGCGACCACGAAGCCGAGCGCAACCTGGTTGTTGGCCTGATGGTAAAGGAACCCGCCTCCCCAGGTATCGGTTTCGTTGAGCGGCCAGCCCTGGGTGTGGATCACCCGGCCGGGGAAGTGCTGGTCCTCGGGAATGTCCCACAGTTCCTTGATCCCGATGCCATAGACTTGCGGATGGCAATCGGCTTCGAGATCGTATTTCGCCTTGAGCTGTTTGGTCAGGTGACCGCGCGCGCCTTCGGCGAACAGGGTGTACTTGGCGTGGAGTTCCATGCCGGGCTGGTAGTCGCCCTTATGGCTGCCGTCGCGCGCAACGCCCATGTCCTGGGTCGCCACGCCCTTGACCGAACCGTCATCGTTGTAGAGCACCTCGCTGGCCGGGAAGCCGGGGAAGATTTCGACCCCCAGCTCCTCGGCCTGCCCTGCCAGCCAGCGGCACAGGTTGCCGAGGCTGCCGGTGTAGTTGCCGTGGTTCGACATGAACGGCGGCATCGGCCAATGCGGAATCGAGAATTGCTTGCCGCGGGTCAACACCCAGTGCCAGTTGTCGGTCACCGGCACTTCGGCCATCGGGCAGCCCTGCTCGCGCCAGTCGGGCAGCAGTTCGTCGAGCGCCTTGGGATCGACCACCGCGCCTGACAAGATGTGCGCGCCGATCTCGCTGCCCTTCTCGAGAATGCAGACCGAAAGCTCGGCATTCAACTGCTTGAGCCGGATCGCCGCAGCGAGGCCAGCCGGCCCGCCTCCGACGATCACCACGTCATACGGCATCGATTCGCGTTCGCTCATGGCATTCATTCGCTCCGAGTTGAGTGTTGCGCCAAATTCGTGATTCGCATCGCCAGTCCATCGTAGATTGTGCGAAGTGCCGCTTCACACCACCTCAAGCGCCAGGTGAGAATTGAGTTTTGGTTTGCCTAGTCGGGTGTGCCGACAATCTCCTCAATGAAACGAAGTACGGCAAGGTCCTCGATCGTGGGCGGAATTCCGTATTCCTCGCCATTGGCAATCTTGCGCAGCAGGTTGCGCAGAATCTTGCCCGATCGGGTCTTGGGCAGGGAGGGAACGACATAGGCTGTCTTCAGCGCGGCAACCGCGCCCAGTTCATGGCGGACCGCCGCCAGCACCCGCCCGGCCATCCCGTCATCGCTTTCGAACCCGGACCGCGCGACCACAAAGGCGATCGGGATCATGCCCTTGATCGCATCGTCGGCGCCGATCACCGCGCATTCGGCGACACCGTCCTGCTGGGCGACGATCTGTTCCATCTGCCCGGTCGAAAGACGGTGCCCGGCGACATTGATGATATCGTCGGTGCGGCCCATGATGTGCAGGAAGCCTTCATCGTCGAAATGCCCGGCATCACCGGTTTCATACCAGCCCGGGAACGCCGCGAAGTTCTTCGCAAACCCCGCCGGGTTGTTCCACAAGGTGCGGAAGGCGCCGGGGGCCAGAGGCTCGCGGATCGCGACGGAGCCGCTTTCACCCTTGGGCACCGGCCGGCCATCTTCACCCAGGATTGCGAATTCACAGCCCGGAACCGGAAATCCGGCGCTGCCGCGTTTGCGTCGCAAGTCGCCCAAGGCAAAGCACGATGCCACCCCCGGCCAGCCCAGCTCGGTCTGCCACCAGTGGTCGATCACCGGCAGCCCGCTCTGTTCCTCAAGCCAGGCGATCGTATCGGGATCGGCGCGTTCGCCGGCCAGGAAGATCACCCGGCAATCGCCGGTGCCGATTTCCTTGAGCAGCTTTGCCTCGGGATCTTCCTTGCGCACCGCGCGGATCGCGGTGGGGGCGGTGAAGAAGCTTTTCACGCCGTGGCGGCTCATCACCCGCCAGAAGGTGCCGGGATCGGGGTTGCCGATCGGCTTGCCTTCAAACAGCACGGTGGTCGCGCCGACCAGCAGCGGGGCATAGACGATATAGCTGTGGCCCACGACCCAGCCCACGTCGCTGGCCGCCCAGAACGGATCGCCCGCACCGATCCCATAGATGTTGGCCATTGACCAGGCCAGCGCCACCGCGTGCCCGCCGTTCTCGCGCACCACGCCTTTGGGCGTGCCGGTCGTTCCCGAGGTATAAAGGATATAGAGCGGATCGTCGGCGGCCAGATCGGCACAAGGTGGCACCGGATCGCCGGCGATTTCGGTGCGCAGCGCGGCCCAGTCGATATCGCGCGGGACCTGCAGCGCGGCGCCTACCTGCTCACGCTGGAACAGCACCACATGGTCAACCTGATGGTGCGCCAACGTCAGCGCTTCATCGACCATCGGTTTGTAGGAAATGATCCGGCTGCCCTCGATCCCGCAGCTGGCGGACAGCAGCGCCTTGGGCGCGGCATCGTCGATCCGCTTGGCCAGTTCGAGCGGGGCGAACCCGCCGAATACCACCGAATGAATCGCGCCAAGCCGCGCGCAGGCCAACATGGCGAAGACCGTCGGCGGGATCATCGGCATATAGATGATGACACGGTCACCTTTGCCCACGCCCAAGCGGGCAAGCATCGCCGCCACCCGGCCAACTTCGTCCTGAAGTTCGGCATAGGTGTAGCGCTGGACCGTATCGGTTATCGGGCTGTCATAAACCAGCGCCAGGGCATCGCCGCGCCCGGCCGCAACGTGGCGATCAATGCAGTTGTATGCGGTGTTGAGCCTGCCCCCAGGAAACCAGCCGCGCTGATCGTCCCAAGCTTTCAACGCTGGAACGAACCAGTCGATCAGCCCCGCCGCTCGGGTCCAGAACCCCTCACGGTCCTCGATGCTTTCACGGCAAGTGCTCTCGTAAAGATCGGCCATTCAGATTCTTTCGTGACCTGTCTTACACGAACGGATTCTCGCGGCTGCAGAGTTGTGCGCCTACGACATGCCAGGAGATTGCCGCACGACGCCAATGCAATACCAACCTGGCCGACACCGAAACACGAATCGCTCCCGAGCAGGAATGATGATTGCAAATACCTCTTGTTAGAAAACGAGCAACAAAATTTGGACTCAGGCTTCTGAATTCGATCTGGGCGAGCTTGATTGCCTGTAGATTGCTGGCCGAGCAAGCCGACCTCTCACAGCTACATCGTTTGGGCGTTTATCATTATAGATTAATCTGTTAGTTGGATTGAATGATTGCTGAAAATGAAGCACCAAGAGGCTTTGGCCTCAGAACCGAACAATGTTCGATCATATGCCTAGTCGATTCGTACCCAAAAGTCGTTGAGCCAAATCAATGCCAAGGCGAGTGACCGTCTCCATACTCACTTTATTAGATGGCGCGTTGGCCGGCCAGGAGACAACAGAGTGGTCAAGGTCAAATATGTCGAAAATGATGGTGCTGAGCATCTCGTGGATGTCCCGGAGGGCTTTTCGGTGATGGAAGGCGCCAAGCGATACACCATTCCAGGAATTGACGGCGACTGCGGCGGGGCCGGAGCGTGCGCGACGTGCCACGTGTATGTCGAGTCCGGCTGGTTCGACCGGCTACCTCCACTCGAAGAGCTTGAGCAAGATATGCTCGATTTCGCTTTCGATGTGAAGCCGACGAGCCGCTTGTCCTGCCAAATCAAGATTACGGCCGATCTCGAGGGGTTGGTCGTTCGCACTCCGCCACGCCAATATTAGCGCAGAATGGGAAAGGAGGAAGTCATGAATACAGCAGTTCAAGACTCGGGCACGAAGGATAATGACTGGAAAGTCACCATGAACCCCGACGAGGTCTATCGCAACCCAATGAGTATTGCTTGGACTTTCAAATATGTGATGCCCGGCGACAAAGTAGAGGACCTCTACAAGCGGGCCAAACAAAACCAATGGGATTCGGACGAATACCTTCCATGGGATACGGAAGTGGATCCATCCAAGCCGCTGCTGACGACCGGCTCATCGATGTACCATCGCATGCCGTTCTTCCAGAAACTGTCCCAGACCCAGCGGGAAGCCTTTACCGCACATTCAACGGCGCAGCTGATGAGCCAGTTCCTGCACGGCGAGCAGGGAGCGGTCATGACGGCTGCCTGCGTGACCCATTCGGTTCCGGATATCAATGCGAAGCTCTATGCCGCCACTCAGACGATGGACGAGGCCCGACACGTGGAGGTCTTCGCCAAGTATTGCGAGAAGGTGGCGATCGTCTATCCGATGGCCAAGGGTCTGAAGGGCGTGATCGATGCCACGCTCAAGTCCGACCGGTTCGAGAAGGTCATGATCGGGATGAACATGATCGTTGAGAGCATGGCTCTCGGGTCATTCAACAACGTCTATCGGACCACCCAGTGTGAACTTCTAAAGAAGCTCATGTTCGGCGTCATGCGGGACGAGAGCAGACACGTGACCTTCGGCCATACTTATCTCGGGCCATTGTTTGCAAAAATGCATCCCGACGACCTTGAAGATTGCGCCGAGTTCGCGTTTCAGGCCGTGTCCATGATGTGGCGCCGCCCGGGTGCAGCGACAACGACCGACAGCGTCGACAAGGGATTCCTTGAGGTGCTGGAGAACAGCAACATCGACCCAGCGGACTTCTTCAAGGGTATGAAGGAAGCTGCCGAACAAGGGATTACCCAGGAGTTGCCGCCCGGCCAAATCCACTCGCTCAACGATCTGATGATGCCAGCCCTAGCCAGGGTCGGCTTGTTCACCCCCACTATTCGCAAGAAATACGACGAAGCGGGGATCACGATCTTTGAAGATCAGCGGGTGCTTGAGGCGATGGAAGGCGGAAATCCCGTTGCCTGATTGATCCTGTACCGGCTGGCCGCATTGTCCTCGGTGCAAGGCGGCCAGCCTAATGAGTTGGAGGCGGATTTGTGACCCACGTTGGCGAACCTGATGACGAACTTCGTTCGGATTTTTTCAGCCTCGTTGTGCGAAATTTGCCCGAAGCTGTGATCGTCACCCGCCCGGATGGCGTGATCACATATGTCAACAGTACAACAGAGTCGTTGCTGGGTTATTCGAGTGAAGAACTTATCGGGCAGCCGATGAGAAAGCTCGTTCCGCCCGATCCATCGAGGAGGGCGGATCCGGTCAAATGGCTAGCAAAATGGGCGGCAGCGTCGGACCTTGAACAATCGCGATTTCTGGAATTGACGGCACGTCGATGCGACGGAACTGATCTCACCGCAGAAGTTCGCGTTCGTGAGGGCCCGATCGAAGGGCAACAGCGCTATTTCATAACGGTGCGGGACAATACGGAACGCCGCTTGGCCCAGATCGCTTTGAAGGATGCAAACCTGCGAGCGGAGCGATTGTTGCTCGTCGCGGCCGATGCGACGGTGACGATCGATTCAGATCACCGAATCATCTTTTTCAATCCGGCGGCGGAACGGATGTTCGGGTTCAATGTGGACGAAGTTATCGGGCAACCGCTTTCGATCCTGATTCCCTCGCAGTTCCGCGACGATCACGATTCCCAGGTTCATTCGTTTGCGCAGTCTAAATCGCCGTCACGCTTGATGAGCGAGCGCGCGGAAGTTCAGGGGCAAAGGCGCAACGGGGACGTATTCCCGCTCGAAGCGACAATTACGCGCGTGTCGGCCGGAGGTCGGCTTACGTTTACAGCTCAATTGCGGGATGTGACCGAGCGCAACCGAACCAAAGCCGAACTGATCGAACGGGAGCGCCGCATCCGGGCCGTTTTCGACAATTCTCGGGAGGCGATCGTGCTTCTCGATCCGAACGGAAGAATCGTCGAAGCAAATCGTTCTGCGCACACCCTGACAACGCTCGGTCAAGCCGAAATTGGACGACCTATCTGGGAAACTGCGTGGCTTGGCGGCCAAAATGCGCCTGGTCCGGGCGGCGCGCTGGAACAGGCTGTTCGAAAAGCAGAAGCTGGAGTTGGTGGTATTCTGACCATAGATCGAGCCGCACAACGAGCCCGGTTGTCGATTACGATTACTCCGATTCCCGGTCAGGACGAGACCATCCAATATATTCTTGTCGAAGCCGGGGAAACGCAGGTGCCCTGAGCTCGAGGCGCTCATGAGCTGAAGCGGATGTTTGCTTGTATCCCTGGTCTGGTTTTTTGCTATCCGAACGCCGTTCGAGGCGGCAATCTGTCCTCACGTTGCTGGGAGATGTGGATTGAGCCTTGAAATTGTTGGTCCAGAGATTCCATTTTTCCACCGCGAGGGCAGCACTCTGAGGCCAACCCTTGCAAGTCGGGGGCCTTGGGGAGAGGAAACGCTCAGTGGCCGTGCAGTTGCTGGGCTGCTTGGCTCCGAAATCGAGCGGTGCCATGGCCATCCAGAGTTTGTCCCTGTACGCCTGACTGTCGATATGTTCCGGATGTCGAAGATGGCAACGGTAGAGATTTCCACCAAAATATTGCGGGCCGGGTCGCGCATCAAACTGGTTGAGGCCGAGTTCCGAAATGGCGGCGAAGTGGTGGCTCATGGTCTCTGCCAATTTTTGCGCCGCGGAGAACGCCCCGAGGGCGCAATCTGGCAGCCCTCTGACTGGTCGGTGCCAGGGCCGGACGAGTTGCCCTCAAATGAAGCGGCGACGTCTGCCCGGGGATTGTGGGACGTTCGTCAGATGACAGGTGATCTGCGAAAGGAAGTGCGCCAAAGGCGCGCCTGGTTAAGGGAAGTCCGCGAGCTGGTCGAGGGAGAACCATTGACCCCCTTTGCCAGGGTCGCGGTAGCAGCAGACTATGCAAGTCCGTTTAGCCAGATTAGCCCCGCAGGATTGGGTTATATCAACAGCGACCTGACGCTATACATCCACCGGCTCCCCGAAGGAGAATGGATCGGTTTTGAAGTTGTCGATCACGGAGCAACGGAAGGAATTTCGAACTCCGCCTGCAGAGTATACGACCAGGCTGGTGCCATCGGCTCCGTTACTATCGCGGCCCTTTCCCAACCGCGAAGGGGCTGAGACCTCCAAACAGAACAGTGAGCCGGTCGCCCGTTTGCGGGCGACCGGCTCAACTCATCACAAACGCGAGGGAATCAGCACCTGCATGCTCTCAAAGCCGTGGACGAACGGGGAAAAGCTGCGGACCGGTTCTTCAACCACCTCGATTTGCGGGAAACGCTTCAGAATTTCTTCCCAGATGATGGTAAGCTGCATCTCGGCAACACGATTCCCGACACAGCGATGCACACCGAACCCGAAGGACAAGTGCTGGCGAGGCCGTTCCCGATCGATGATGTAGGAATGGGCGTTCGGGATCATTGCCTCGTCGCGGTTTCCGGAAATGTACCACATGACAACCTTGTCGCCTTCACGAATGGTCTTCCCATTGAGCTCGACGTCCTTGGTTGCGACGCGTGCCATGTGGGCAAGCGGAGTTTGCCACCGGATGGTTTCGGACACCATCGAAGGGATCAGCGAGGGGTTTGCACGAAGTTTTTCGAATTCCCCGGGATTGCGGTGGAGTTCGTAAACGCTGCCCGAGATCGTATTTCGAGTCGTATCATTTCCTCCAACGATCAGGAGAACGACCGTCCCATGATACTGTTCCCGCGACATTGCGCGTGTCTCGGGATGACCGATAAGCATGGAAATCAGGTCAGCACCAAGCTCACCGCTTTCTGCACGTTCGTCCCAAAGCTTGTCGAAGGCATTGAAGCACTCCACCATGGCCTCGGCCTTGTGCATCCAGCTTTGGACGGGTCCATGTCCAGGAGAATTGGTTACCATGTCTGACCAGTAGGTCAGCTTTCGGCGGTCTTCGAACGGGAAATCGAACAGCGTCGCAAGCGTCATCGCCGTAAGCTCCTTCGAAACCAGATCCACCCAGTCGAATGGCGTCCCGATCGGCAGCGAATCGAGGATTGCCCCTGCCCGCTCTCGGACGATAGGAGCCATTTTGGCAATGTTTGCCGGCGCGACCGTAGGAGTTACTGTCTTGCGATGCACGCTGTGCTCCGGTTCGTCCATCGTGATGAAACCCGCACCGACCAGGGACCGCTTGCGGCCCATGGATTCCAAAACACGCGTCTGTTCAGCCAGGTTCTCAAGATTGACGAGTGAAATGCCCTGCGCAGAAGAAAAAGCGCCATGATCGGTATCGACCGCCATGATATCATTCCAGGTCGTAATCGACCAATAGGGTCCAAATTCACTGTCCGGGGTGAAGTGAACGGGATCCTCCCTCCGGAGGCGCTCGAACATCGGCCAGATCGTGTCGTTCTGAAAACGGACCGGGTCACCGGGGTTTATCTGGGCAAGCGGAATTGAGGCAATGGCTTCGGTCTCAGCAGACGAAAGATTCTTGACTTGCACGTTCATCACAGCGCTCCACGGGACGGTGAGGTAAGAATCAATCTCAAATCGATTCGAACAGTGTTTCGCAATCCCAAAATTCAGGTTGAATGGCGACAAGGAACGTCAGTCGGCGTCAACTTGATACACGTTGTCCGTGCCGGATACCATCAGTTCGCCAAGGTTATGATCCGCTTGCAGAGCGCGCCGCGAACTGCCTTAAGTTGCTTGTAGAACGATGTTCCGCACGCGACGCACTAGGTTTGTCCCACCTGCCAATCAAAGGTGCCTACAAATGAATGACCCAGGAAAGGTAAAGCTGCTCAACCTCGGCCTCGAACGAGCGGCGGACCGTCTCGGCGATGTCACGCCGCTGGCGATACAGCGGTTCCTTGACCGATTCCCGCAAGCCGATGCAGCTTTCGAGCTCCACTGGTCGGGGAGCAGACGGGAACTGGAAGGCCAAATGGTAGAAAATGCGCTGTATTGCTTGATGACATGGCTCGAAGATCCCCAGGACGTCGCCTGCCTGCTGACCGATTCCGTTCCCCATCACAAGCTGACGCTGCATGTCGACCCTGCCTGGTACGGCGGCTTGATCGATGCAACGGCCGAGGTCATCGCGGAGACGATCCCTGAGGAATTCGTCGACGAGATTGTCGTCTGGCAGGGACTAAGGGCAGATTTGCGTAATCTGGTATGCAACTGCGATCAGTATTGAAAGGATGCCAGGACATCAAAAACCGGGTACCGGGTCGGTCTTTGCCTCGATTGCTTCCGATGATGAAGGGGATTGGCCCAATCCTGCCCTAACGCGGAAGGCAAATCCTGAGCACATGTTCGATAATGTGCTCCAGTTCGGCAAGGGTGTTGCAAGTCTGGGCGATGTGACAAAACCGCTCGTAGCGCCGCATTTCGCTGTCGCCGCTTCCCCAATAAGTCTCCGGTTCAGGATTTAGCCAGATTACGGCGCGGCTGCGTTTCGCGATTTCCGCGAAGATGTCCAAACGGGCGCCTGCGTAATTCGAACGGGCATCGCCTAGGACGATCACGGTGGTATGCCGATCAAGACATGTCAGGTGCTTGTCGGCAAAGTCCTCAAGGGATTTGCCATAGTCGGTCTGCTGGAAGCCTATTTCGCGAAGGACCTGCCCAATTGCCTCTTCCACGGGTAACTGCGCCAGCAGGGAGTCGACCTCGATGAGCCTGCCGGCAAAGGCAAAGCTGCGCAAGTCATGCACAACCTCGTTCAGACTGTATAGAAACGTGAGGAGGAACTGCGCGGCCGCAGCAACCGACCTAGAGACGTCGCACAGGCACACGATAGAAGGCCGGTCGACTTTCTCTGTGCGCCAGATCAATTCGAAGGGTATGCCTTCATGAGCCAGGCTCCTGCGAACGGTCCGGCGGATGTCCAGCTTGCCGCGCATGGCCCGCTTGCGCTGACGCGAATGCCTATCGGCAAGTTGTTTTGCCATCCTTCGAACAGCCTTGCGCATCAACGCTTGATCGCCGGGGCTGAATCCTTCGTCGGCGTTCAGGGGTTGACGTACCAACTGCGCTTCGCGAAGTTCTTCGGCGGTGCGGCTCGCGTAGATCTGAAACTGCCGGTCAACCAGCGCCTGGGCTTGCGCGGCGATAGCCGCGCGCACGTCGGCAAGCCGCGCCGTCGCAGGCGTCTGTGGCGAGCGAGCGCGAGCTTTTGCAATGATGGCGTCCACTTCGGGCATGCCCATCTCATCCTGCAACCGCCGCGCGAGCAGATTGCGCTGGGTTGCAAAGCGAATTCCACTAAGGCCGATCCGGTTGGCTGCGCTGGCCATTGCCATCGACAGTGATGCCTCGTCACCGGAAAGCATTATTTGAGCCAAGGCGCTTCCCTCCGCCTCGGGAAGGACGTCGAGATTTTGCTGGCGACCTTGCGAAGCAGCTTCCCCGGTCTTGATTGCCTGGGATTCGAAAAACGCATCGAACACGATGTCAAAGACCGCTGCTTCGCCTCCGCTCTTGGCGAGCGTCGCACAAAGCGCATGCTTCGCCAGCCCGCGATCCGAGAATCCGGTAACGTCGATCGCGCGATGGGCGTCAATCGAATCGGCGGGGGAAATTGGTAACCCCGCGACACGCAATGCCCGGATCAGATCCTCAAGGGCTCGCTGCATGGTAATTCAATGCGCTCTCGCATTGGCGACCAACTCGTCTATTTCGGGAAGCACGGCCTCAATATCGCGTTCGAACTTGAGCAATACATTGAGCGTGTCCCGGACCACTTCTGCACCGAGTTCATCGGCATTGAGCAAGAGCAGCGCACGCGCCCAGTCGATGGTCTCCGATATCGAGGGGTTCTTACGCAGCTCCTTCTGACGCAGCGCCTGAACGAAGTCGACCAGCGCCCGGTTTAGCTTCTCGTCAATGCCTGGTATTCGCGAGGCAACGATCTCGCGTTCAAGCGCGCTGTCCGGAAGCGGGACGTGCAGATGGAGACAACGGCGCTTGAGTGCGTCTCCAAGGTCGCGCTGATTGTTGGAAGTAAGGAAGACCAACGGAGGCGTTTTGGCGGAGACTACCCCGAGCTCGGGAATAGAAACTTGGTAGGAACCCAGTATTTCGAGCAGGAAAGCCTCGAACGCCTCGTCGCTCTTATCCACTTCGTCAATCAGCAGAACCGCACCCTTTTCCTCGCGGAGTGCGCGGAGCAGTGGTCGGGGTTCCAGAAAATCATCAGAAAAGAACTGATCACCGAGCCCGCGAAGTCGTACCAAGGCGCTATCAAGGTCCGGCGCACCACCCAGCTCATGACCGATCGTGTCTTTCAGGATTTGGGTGTAGAGTAGTTGCTTGCCGTATTTCCACTCGTAGAGCGCGCGGGATTCGTCCAATCCTTCGTAACATTGCATCCGGATGAGCGGTAATCCGAGCAGCTTGGCCGCGGATAGTGCAAGTTCGGTCTTCCCAACCCCAGCTGCACCTTCAACCAAGAGTGGCCGTTCCAGATGTGCCGCCACGTAAAGCGCCGTGGAAATTCTGATGGATGCAATATAGCCTACATCCTCCAGTCCGGCCCGAACCGCTTCAACCGATGCGAAGGCGGGATGGTCAACCAGCGGTCGAGGACTGCTCGCAGGCAGCGTGGTCCCATTTTGTTTTGACATTTTCACCTGCTTGCTGTGGCAACACCGGCTGCGTTGAGCATCGACGCGAATGGCGTTTGCGCGTCACTGTCCCAGCTATGGCGCGGTCCGACCGTAATGCCGCCATCGACCGTAAGATGAACGCCGGTCACGAAGCGTCCAGAATCTGACGCAAGATAGAGGACTGCCTCCGCGATGTCGGACGGCAACCCGGCACTCTTGATCGGTTGGCTCCCGTGTCCGTTCTGCGCCACCATCGCCGCCATCTGGTCAGCGACCTCCCGCGTGAGGCCTTGCGAAGCTCCGAAAATTGACGTCGCAATCAGCCCCGGACAAATCGCGTTAACCCTGATGCCCTGCGGGGAGAGCTGGGCTGCAGACATTCGCGTGAAATGGATGAGCGCAGATTTCGCCGTGGAATAGGCCGGCGGTCCAAAGCCGGCCTGGAGTCCCGCGACCGAAGCGGTATTAATAATCGCCCCACCCCCGCGCTCAAGCATGAGCGGAATTGCGTGCTTGGTCCCAAGCATCGGGCCGCGCAACAGTATGTTGAAAATCCAGTCCCAGCGTTCGGCATCGATATCCGCGATATTCCGCATGCCGTCGGAAATTCCTGCATTGTTGAACAGTATATCAAGGCCGCTAAATTCGCTCTTTGCAAGCGCAACCGCTGCAGCAATTTCTGATTCGACAGTCACATCGCATCGGGCATAGCGAACCCGATTCGGGAACCGCTGTTCGAGCAGGGCTCCTTTCTCATCCTGGATGTCGGCCGCCACCACGCACGCGCCCTCAGCGACCAGCAACTCCAACGTTGCCAATCCGATCCCCGAAGCGGCACCGGTAACAATCGCTACCTTGTCACGAACCCGCCCGAATGGCGCAGTCTGAACCGACATGATTGGAACTCTCCTTTTCCATGAAGCCTAAGCTTGCGACCGATGCCGCAAAAGTTGGTGCCTGAGTCGGCTCCCTATCCGATAGTTGGCTCGAGAAGCCGCCCCCCATGCCTTGATACTGAATGAACGCCTAACTGCCGTCGAATCAAGGGCGCAAATTTTCGCAAGCTATCCCTCCCGATCCGAAATCCAAATTTCAGGTCAACTGCTGAAACAACGTTCGGCAACCGCAAAAGCCCACCCGAGAAACCTGTATCAGCCATTGAAAATCCTGTATCTTGCCATTGACCGTTCGCATCGAGACGATGTAGTCGGAATCAGCAGTTTCAAATATGGAGTATGTGAGATAGCAATGCAAATGCTGATGTCTCACGAACCCTTGAATTGAGGCCCGATCGGCGGGAGAGGACTTGCGCTCTCCCTGGCAGGCGCCTGCAGCTCGCCCTAGAACGGCTTGATAGAAAACAATATTGGCGGACGGACGGATGGAAAAAACAGTCTATATTGATGAACGGTTTCGTGGTCCACCGCGCTCAGGAAATGGAGGGTACGTCACAGGACTGGTGGCTAGGCTCGCCGGCGGGCACCGCGCGGTCTACCTGCGGGCGCCGGCTCCCCTGGACGTGCCGCTCAGATTCGAGTCAAGTTCAGACTCGGCGCGCCTTACCCACGACGGGAAGGTCATCGCTGAAGCCGTGAAGAGCGATTCCTCTGCCCTGCCAGAGGTACCTGCGCCACCCTCGCTTGAACAGGCTCGAGCGGCCGGGCGGCATGCAGCTTGCTCCCACCCGACCTGCTACTGCTGCGGCGACAAGGTCGCGCCGACCGAAGGCCTGCACGTGCATACAGGGCAAGTTTCCGAGTTGCCTCCCGGCTTCGTCGCCGGGGTCTGGAAGGTCGATGCTGCGGCCATTGGCGGCGATGGCTGCCTACAGGCCGAACACATCTGGTCCGCAATCGATTGTCCAGGCTCCTATGCTTGGCTGGCCAAGGATGGTATCAACGGCGGCCTTACGGCAATGATGCAAGCTGAGGTCTTGGAAAGCCCGCGTGTTGGGGACGAATGCATAATTCTTGCGTGGCCGTTGGATCAACTTTCGGACCGCCGCCGTACGTCGGGTGTCGCCCTGTTCGACAGGGATGGAAGATTGTTGGCGCGCGCTATCCAACTCTGGGTTCGTCCAAACAGACTGGAAGGACCGACGCCGCAATGACCGACGTTCAGTAGTTCGACATTTACAGATCTGATTGCGAGAGGTGCGAGATGGCGAAGCCACTTATTGATTTGAACGGCCCTTTGAAAGGGAAGCGCGCTTTGGTCACCGGTGCAAGCCGAGGCATCGGTGAGGCCATCTGTGCCCGTCTTGCCATGGCCGGAGCAAGTGTTGTTGCAACTGCGCGTACGACAGATGAAGGCGAAAGCAAGTTGCCCGGAAGCTTGCAGATGACTGTCGAACGCCTTCGTTCGGCGGGAGCCGACGCCCATTTTGTCAAAGCGGATCTGGCAAAAGGATTCGACCGTGAGCGATTGATCGCAGAAGCCGGTCCAGTTGACGTGCTCATCAACAACGCGGCAATCACTTACTTCATCCCGGTGGAGGAATTTCCGGAAAAGAGGTTCAAGCTGATGATGGAGGTTCAGGTCTATGCCCCCTTTCATCTCGCTCAGCTGGTCATTTCCGGAATGCGGAAGCGCGGCGGCGGAGCAATCGTCAATATCTCTTCGCCAGCTGGTCTGCATCCCAAACCACCCTACGGCGGAAGCCGCGGCGGAACCGTTTACGGCATGTGCAAGGTGGCTCTGGAAAGATTTACCACCGGTTTGGCTGCCGAAGTCCAGACGGACGGCATCGCGGTGAATGTGGTATCCCCTGGTTTGGTTGACACCCCCGGCGTCGCCGTTCACGGACTTATCAATGATCGCACCCGCGACCGTGTGCAGCCCGTTGAATTCATTGCCGAAGCTGTCTACCGGCTGGCCATTGCCGACGCGAACCAGACAACCGGTCGGATTCTTTATGCCGCGCCGTTTCTCGAAGAACTCGGTGTCGCGCCGGCCAGTCTGATTTGACCGTCAAGATCTGTTGCGAGCGCATCGAGGGTATTTCAACGATTCGGCGCATTGGCTTTGGAATATCTTCACTGATGCATGGCAAGGCTTCGGTGCGGGGAAGGCACCGTCCGACCGATCAGCATTGTTGGAACAGTGCGGCGGCGCCAATTCAATTGGCTCCGCCGTCTGTTTGCCCCTCTTTACTCGGGTTGTCTCAGACTGGCTCGGTTTGCCGTTGTTTGGCGTCGACGCAATCATAGACAAACTCTTCGCCGTCCAGATCGGTTGCAGGAATCTCGTGCCGCTCGGTCCAATAATCCTGGTTGTGGCGCCATTCGGGCTTGTCCCCCCGCTTGGGCAATAGCTTGATCCCTCGCATCAGGTAGCCCGGATTAAAGTTATCGGCTTCAATCCAGTCCAAGAGTTGCATCGCCCGGTCTTCCGCACGCAGCGCGACATCCACGCGCTTGGCACCCTTTTTGTCCATGTGGTTGAGCAGATTGCAGACGAAATCGCCCAGCATGTCGACCCGCAGGGTCCAGCTGGCGCGGAAATAGCCCATCACCCAGACCATGTTGGGAACCCCAGTGAACATCATCCCGCGGTAGTTGACGGTCTCGTGCCAATCGACTTCTTTGCCGTCGACGTAGAACGGGATACCGCCCATCATCAGCATGTTGAATCCGGTTGCAGCAACGATGATGTCGGCTTCTATCTCCTCACCAGACGAGGTACGAACACCCTTTTCGGTAAAGGTTTCGAGCGTATCAGTCATCACTGTCAGCTTACCGGCAACGGCCGCTTTGAAGATGTCGCCTTCCGGGCAAAAGGCCAGTCGCTGTTGCCAAACTCTGTATTTTGGCGTGAAGTGGGGTTCGAACGAGAAATCCTCCACACCGGTGAACTTCCGAACCAGCGTCTTGAGCTCCTCGAAGACAACATCTGGTTCCTTCAACGCTCGCCCAGACAGGCGCCCGCCATCATGCATGATCTGCGCTCGGACCACGCGATGGATGGTCGGTTCATCGATCCCGATCTCGCGCAGCCGGTCAGCCAATTCGTTCTTGTTTTCGGAGCAATAGAAATAGGTCGGCGATCGCTGCAACATAGTCACATGGGCGGCCTTTTCGGCAAACGCCGGGATCACCGTGGCGGCAGTTGCACCCGATCCGATCACCAATATCCGCTTTCCGCTGTAGTCGATGCTCGGATCCCATAGCTGCGCATGGATAAATCTACCCTTATAGCTGTCCATACCCGGCCAGTCGGGGATATGGGGCTTTTCGTGGTCGTAGTAGCCCTGGCACATCCACAAGAAGTTCGCGGTGAATGTCACCGCCGCGCCATTCGAAGCGCGGACCGCCTCGACGGTCCAGAGGTTGGCCTTGCTGTCTCATGAGGCCTTGGTGATCCGGTGGCCATAGCGGATATGTGGGGCGATGCCGTTCTCCTCGATCACTTCGCCCATATAGTCGAGAATTGCCTGCCCCGATGCGATCGGCGTGCCGACCCACGGCTTGAAGCGATAGCCGAAGGTGTAAAGGTCGCTGTCCGAGCGCACACCGGGATACTTGTGAGTTTCCCAAGTTCCTCCGAAGGTGTCCTTCATTTCAAGGATTGCGTAGCTCTTGCCCGGACACTGTTGCTGCAAGTGATAAGCCGAGCCGATTCCGGAAATCCCCGCTCCGACGATCAGCACATCAACATGGGTGGTGCTTTCGTCCTGCATCTGCGCCATTTCAGTCGCCACTCGTCGCCTCCATCTGGTTTAACCCGCCCCAAGCTCAAATTGTAACGACTCGGTACCGATTGCAGCGAAGTGGAACATTGACATAGATCAATTTTTAACATCTACTAATTTCGAAACAGTAGCGTAGTTTATGAAGGTTTATATTTCAAATTGTAAAGTTCGTAGCTATAACTGCTGGAAATAATTGAGTAATTAAATTGATTATTACTTTATGATACCATAATTCATCAACCATACCCAATCATTTAAAAATCGGCAACGACTTGCAAGGAAAGACTGCGCGCGGGGATGTAAGTCCAGCCGCCGCTGCTTGATACGTTCCAGCCGTAGACATTGAACGCGTTCAGTGCCTGCGCACGAACCACCAGGTTCTTGTCACTCACAGTGAAGCGATATCGTCCTCCAAGATTTACAACCGTTCGCGGCGGCGAGTTGACGGAATTTGCAGCATTCCCGGCGCGGCCCGACAGGCTCTCGATAGCGAGATCAAACGAAAGTGGACCGGCCCCCGCCTTAGAACGCCAATCAAGATTGAGGACGCTGCGTCTGCGGAGTTGCCCGACCGGCCTTGCTCCGATCCGTCCTTCGGAAACAGCTTCTCCGGATACCCGTGGGTCAAGGAACATCGTGCCGGCTACCACAGCCAGGCCGGGCGCAAGTCGCCCAGCCAAAGAAAACTCAATTCCCCTGTTGTCCAGATCTCCTAGCTCACGATACTTCAGCGACGCGTCCAAACCGAAATATGGCTTGGTAATCGAAAAGGCTCCGGCGATCAGAGTCAGCTTAGGCGCCAGTTTCACGCTCACACCAGCCTCGATCTGTCGGGTATGAATAGCGGCGGGAATCTCCGAGCGATTTGTCGCCGTATCCGGCGCGATCAATGCTTCCTCTCGGCCACTCGTCGCTGCAGCGTAAACTGTGACGCCAGAAACAATACGATAGGCCCCCCCAAAATTCCAGGTAACGGGACTCTCGCTCACGACAGGATCTGCCAAACTGGGATCGGCATAGCTGACTTCCTTACGGTAGTAGCTTTTCGAAACGCCGGCGGTCAAGGTGATGCCGGACCTGGAAACAAGCGAATAAGCTATTCCCAGACTCAGCTGATTTGTATGATCCGTATTCTTGGGGCCGATCACGATATCCGGCTCGGGGAAGGCTTGTCGCTCCAGAAGACTGGTCGCCCCCAAATCCAACGCCATGCTGCCCCCAAATCGACGCTGGCGGGAACGCCCACGTACGCTTGCAACCAGTCGCTGGTCGATCCTGCTTCCTGCCCATCGCTTGACTGCTCGTATTTCTCCTGAAAGCGATGCGTCGCGATCTCCGAGGTTCGCAACGATTCTATGGCGACCAGCCGATCCATTGGACGTCACATCGCTCAGGATATCCGAAAATGTTGAATGGTTGTCCTTTTCAGACCAGATTAAACCTGCCTCGATCTGAATTCCTCGCAACGAAGTCTTCAGGTTGGTGCCGATCAACCATGTGTCAGTATCGCGCCTGGCCCAGTCCTGCGACAGATAGAGTCCTCTTTCCAGCCTGGGAGGAGCGAGGCTGCCTGATACATAGATTGTCGGACGTGCCTTGTCTCCACGGACAAACAGACCGCCGCCAAACAATAGGATCTCAGTGTCACGCGCCGGGTGCCAGGAGATGGTTCCGCCGGCGGATTCGTAGTGGTACCGACTGCCTTCGGACGTAACCGCCTGCCGCCATCCCAAACCACCCGCGAGTCCTATGCCGGAGCCGCCTGGCGGCTTCTTGAACTCTGCCGAGCCCCCGTAGCCGCGGATTGAGCTGCCGCCCGTTTCCAGCGTAACGCTGAGGCCGGCTGCATTGCCCGGTTTGTTCAACGCATAGTCGACGAGGCCGGTGGGAGCAGGGAACGGAAACTGCAACGCTGCGGGCCCAACGCGAATGGAGCTCCCGTCGACAAGTCGAGGAGAAATCTTGTCAACGAGGTCGAAGTATAAGCCTTCCAATCTCACATTGCCAGCCTCGACCGGATCAAACCCTCGCACGTCGTCGCTGCTGTAAAGCCCGCTCTTTTCCGTCCCGACCGTTCGACCGAAAGCATCGCTCGACTGGGTTGTAACGTTGTCGGCTGCCCTCTGCGCAAAGGCAATTTCGGGGCCTAGCGAAATCGCCAGGCCAAATAAGGACAGCTTTGCGGCCGCTTCGAAAATGGTGCCTTGCATGAGCCCGTCACGACTTCGACATGAAAACGGTCTTACGCGGGCGTATGGGATGTTGCATCCTGGAGGATATCTTTCATCTGGATTTCCGGTTTCGACAGTTCCGAGGGTGATGGACGCGCTCCAGCTTCGATCAGCTTGCGTCCGTAGACGTAGTCCTTAGTGGCATTGATGCAGTCGATCGCGATGATCCGCCCTCTCTTCAAGTAGGCGACTGAAAACTCGCGATCAGAGAGTTGCCCTCTAACTACTGTTTCGTCGTAACCGATGGACAGGCCAGCCGTCTGGAGGCGCAGGTCGTACTGGTTGGACCAGAACCAGGGGAACGCCTGATAGGGAACCGGATCGCCGCAAATATGCCTGGCGACACAAGACGCCTGATCGTTAGCGTTTTGCACCGACTCGACGCGGATGACTGCCTTGTCAGCGTGCAAACAACTGAACGCAGCGCAGTCTCCAATGGCATAGACGTCGGGCACGGATGTGCGGCAATATTCGTCGACGAGAATTCCATTTCCGCCCTCTGCACCGGCAGCCAGCAAGGGCCCGACGCTCGGCACAATCCCGATGCCGACCACCACCGCCTCGACAGCGACTATCGAACCATCTGAAAGCCTCACGCCTTCGACGCGGTCTTCGCCAACAATCGCATCGACAGTGACGCCAGTTCGCAAATCCACTCCGTTTTCGCGATGAACGGTTTCGTAGAACGCCGAGAGCTCCGTTCCAGCTACGCGAGAAAGGACCCGATCAAGCGACTCGAACAGAACAACATCAACGTCCATTTTCCTAAGTACGGCAGCGGCTTCCAATCCAATATAGCCACCTCCGATGATCGCAATCTTTCTGACCCCGCGATCAACTTCAGCGACGAGATCGTCACAGTCCGCTCGTGTCCTAACCGCATGAATACCCTTCAGGGTTGAACCAGGGCAAGTTAGCTTGCGCGGGTCTCCTCCGGCAGCCCAAACTAGTCTGCCATAGCTAACGGTCTGCCCATCAGAGCATCGAAGTGTCTTGGTCGAAGGATCGACTCCTACGACCTCAATTCCGAGCCGCATCGAGATGTCCTTTTCCCGCCAGAATTCCGCCGGTCGGATCAGGAGACGATTAAAGGTCTTTTCTCGGGCGAAGTATTCCTTCGAGAGCGGAGGTCGTTCGTATGGAAACTCCTCCTCACGTCCGATTATCGAGATTGTCCCAAGAAAGCCATTCTGCCGAAGCGAAATTGCGCACTGAGCTCCAGCATGTCCCGCTCCTACAATGACGATGTCGGCGCAGATCATGACTTTGCCACCAGTTCCGGCACCGCGTTGAACAGATCCGCGACGAGGCCGATGTCGGCGACCTGGAAGATCGGGGCATCCTCGTCCTTGTTGATCGCGATGATGGTCTTCGAATCCTTCATCCCCGCAAGGTGCTGGATCGCGCCCGAGATGCCGACCGCGATGTAGACTTCCGGGGCCACGATCTTGCCGGTCTGGCCGACCTGGAAATCGTTGGGGACATAGCCTGCATCAACCGCAGCGCGGCTGGCGCCAACTGCGGCACCCAGCTTGTCAGCCAGCGGGAAGATCGTGGCCTTGAAGGTGTCCGCATCCTTGAGCGCGCGGCCGCCCGAAACGATTACCTTGGCGCTGGTCAGTTCGGGGCGTTCGCTCTTGGCGATTTCCGAGCCCATGAAGCTGCTGGTGCCGGCGTCGCCCGCACCCGAAACCGCCTCGACGCTGCCCGAACCGCCGCTGGTTTCAGCCTTGGCGAAAGCGGTGCCGCGCACGGTGATGACCAGCTTGGCATCGCTCGATTCAACCGTGGCGATCGCGTTGCCGGCATAGATCGGGCGGGTGAAGGTCTTGGGGCCTTCGACCGAAAGGATATCGCTGATCTGCATCACGTCGAGCAGCGCGGCGAC
>JAFEEX010000038.1 GCA_018240895.1 Pseudomonadota bacterium
CAAATGTTCTGACGACGGACAGGTGTCCATTATCTCTGCTGCGGGAACAGCGGCGAAATCACCTTTGGGAGTCTCATCCCGTTCCGCGGTATGCAGCCAGATACGCTGCACGGGCACGGTTTCTTCAATCAGCCTCAGCAGCGAGATCATGTCCGCCTTCATAGGCCCTGCTCGTTCGAGGAGGGCGGCGACAAGGTCATGGTCCCTGGAAATGCGGTAGGAGATTCCTTTCGGGGAATGTCGAGCTGCCCAAACGTCAGGCAAACTGCCGCCCGGTTCACCGCCCGTAGTGATCAGCCGGCCGCGATGGGCGAATACCTTACGGGCTACCTCGCGGGTTTCGGAACCGAGCTTCACGAACTGGCTCCGCAGTCTGACGGGAACACTCGCCGTCGATTTCAGGATGTTGATCTTCCAGTCGGAATCCGCGCTGTTCGGAATGTCCAGGCGAATTCGGGCGAGCCGGTGCGGCTCATCACGGGTCCAGCGCCGACCGCGCTCGCCTAACCCCAACCAGCCCCCCGCGAGGAGCAGCCGCTTGTTTCGATAGATGTAAAAGCCCTGTTGCGCAGCCCAGCCACCAGGACCGGCTGCCGCCTCGTATTCACCAGCCTTGAGCAGGTCCTTATGCGGAAGAACATGGCACTGAGCGACTACGCCCTGGGCATGGAGGAACCGGTACTCGACACTCTCCAACGCCTTTCCGGGGTGACCGGTCAGGAACGGGTCCCATCCCCGAATTCTGTGTCCGTTCAGCAGCAGGGTCAGTTCCCCGTCGAGCAGCCTATGAAATGTCATGGCCAGATGTGCTTCGACCTCATCGGCGAGGTCGATCATGTCCTGGGCGGAAAAGCCGTCAGTCACGAGGCGGTCGAGCGTTTCCCAAAGTACGACAGTGCCTTTGTCCTGAGCGCATTCGGCTGACAGGCGATCCTCTGACTCTTCGCGACAACCTTCGTGCAGCAGCCAATGGCCAGCTTCGCCTCCAAGGTCATCGAGGTCCCACCTCAAGCAGCATCTGTTCTCACCAAGGGCGCGGCTCGCAACGGTCAGAACGCGAGCCTGCGAGAACGAGGCAGTTTTCAGCCCCATTCCGAACCTGCCGAGGTCGCCCGGGTTCCGAACTTCTCTCGGGTCGCGTGCGCCGAGCCGCATGGCGGCCTCCAGCTCGGCATCCGACATGCCCTTCCCGTTGTCAGCGACCCGAATCCAACTGTCGGCACCATTCCAGGCGAAATGGATGTCGACCCGCGTTGCGTCCGCACTGATCGAGTTGTCGATGAGGTCAGCGATGGCTGTAGCCGTAGTATAACCAAGTCCGCGCAGCGACTCGAGCATCGCTCCAGCTGCGGGAGGTACGTTCCTCGGGGCGCTCACTACAGCAGCTCCCGGAGAATGCGCGCACGTGCAGGATGACCCAATTTCCCTAGGGCCTTCGCTTCGATTTGACGAATTCGTTCTCTCGTGACTCCGTAGACCTCACCAACTTCCTCCAAAGTCATGTCACTCCTGAGGCCAATTCCGAATCTCATTCTAAGAATCGCCTCTTCTCTTGGGGATAAAGAGTTCAATTTCTTACGAATAGCCGTCTCCATTTGATGCTGCATCGCCATATCTTCTGGGGAACTGGCAGTTTGCCTGCGTCGAGACATGAATACATCAAATTCCAGTGGTCTAGACAGCGCCAGCTGGACCGACTTCACTGCCTTGATCTCGCATTCAAGATGATCGGCTATTTCGCGATCGGTAGGATCGCGGAAAAACTGATCAAAGAACTCATCCTTGAATGCATTAATCTTCGTGTTGAGTTCGTGCCGATGAACGGGCACGCGGATCATCGACATATTGTTCGCACGCCAGCGATCAATCTGCTGACGGATCCAGTAGAGCGCATAGACATAGAATCGAACACCACGGTCGGGATCGAACCTCTCGGCCGCGCGCCTGACTGCAAAGTAGGCCTCTTGGAACAGCTCTTCAGAATCTTCGCCGGGCAGCGCCATCTTGGCAGTTTCACGCCTTGCAAAGGGGAGGTGGGCAACAAGAAAAGCCTCGGTTGAGCGATCGCAGGCAGCGAGAAGGTGGCCAATCGCAATTCCAGTCTTTTCCCCGACGCTCTCTGCCAGGCTGATCAAGCAGGATCTGGTCAGCTCTAATTCGTCGAGCGCTTCTAGTGCGCCTCTTCGTGCTCGGCCGCCAACCGCGACCCCAGTCTCCTGAGCTTCCCGCAATGTGGTCAGATTTTCGACGAATTCCGCGTCAAGGTCGTCTTCGTCCCCCGCCTCGATCTCAAGATCCGTAAATGCGTCGACGGCTACCTCGCCTTCGAGTACCTTGTCCCCCTGCCGGACGATCGAACAAAGCAGCTCCGGATGATCAAGGATCGCGTTAAGCAATTCATGCCTAGCGTTGGAAATCTCCCGAACCATCCGGTCTTCGGTTGCTCGGTCGACAGCGAAGGCTTGCGAGCCGGGCACGACCGAGTTCCTCGAACATGCGGCGATGATTGCCTCGACCAGATCATCTTCGTCGATGACGACGGCAGCCGGCGAGGGCAGCTGCAGGAATGGTTTGCTCGATTCCTCGGTTTGAACACCAGCAGAAGCAAGGACCTTGTGCAAATTCACGGCAAGGTCATCCGGTGAATGGTTGCCGTGGCACTCGGCAATCAGATCTCGCAAGGCTTGGTCATCTACTTCGTCTGCGTCGAGTGCATCTCGAACCCATTGCCGACACGCAATCTCGCTGATCGAAAAGCGGGTATTCCGGAGTTTCCGCGGCCGCCGACTTGAACGACCATTCGCTGACGAAAAATCAGGCGTATAGATATCGCCAACTGCAACATCGTCATGGCCTCTGGCAGCCCCGGTGCTTGGGGCCCGGACCGTCACGAGACTGTTGGGAAGTTCCCAGTCTCCGTCGTCGGCAGCGTCCCCGGCTCGAAACCCTGAGCTGGCGGGAATTGCGACAAACGTTGCAGCAGCTGCGGCGATGCCTTGGCGGGCGTGGAACGCTGCAGGGTCTTCTTCGGTATCGAACTGCAGATCGCCAAGGGCGTCCTCCAGCCCAGGCGTGGGTGCATCTGCAGGGTTTTCGACTGTGCGGGCACCAGGTTGGGCTGGTTCGACTGCCGGTGTTGGGCGCTCGCGATTCAAGGTCCGAAGCAAGTCAGCCAGTTGGCGATGGCCCGCCTCTGATGCCATGTCGGCGGGTGTTTGCCCGTTGTTGTTACGGATTGTCGTGTCGGTACCCGCATCGAACAGGCGGTTGCAAAGAAGCAGGTGACCTCCTGCCGCAGCTAGGTGCAGTGGTGTATCTCCCTTCACGTTCCGTGCGTTCAAACGTTTGGCAGCAATCAATCCGTCGAGGATGCTGACATCGCCTGCTATCAGCGCTCTTTGCTCACGGACATCAAGTTGGCGGCCGCTTTCATCGCCTGACACCGGGCTGAGCGCTGTCTTGTTATCCGCAATGGCATTTTCCAGCGATCGGGAGAGCGACGAGTAGCCGGCAAGCTTCGCCAACTCTGCTGCGGTGCGTCCGGCGTTGTCCAATGCAGACGGATCGATCCCGGCATTCAGATACATGCGGCAGATTGCTGCCTTCCCGCTTTGGGCGGCAATATGGAGCAGGGTTCGCCCAGCGTGGTCTGTTGCCGCAAGCGCCTTGGGATCGCGGCAAGCGTGGAACGCTCGCTCCTCTTCCGTCATCAATTCCGGAGGGCGCGTAGTTCCTGTTGTCATGAAGCCTGCACGAGGCGGGGTGCATGCACTTGGTCCGGAGAAAGGGGAGCCTGCCTATGTTCCATGCGGAATTTCAATTGCCCCCTGTCTCGGATCGTGACGATCGATAGGCATAATGGGCA
Source organism: Pseudomonadota bacterium (assembly GCA_018240895.1). Classification (GTDB taxonomy): domain Bacteria; phylum Pseudomonadota; class Alphaproteobacteria; order Sphingomonadales; family Sphingomonadaceae; genus Novosphingobium. The sequence continues at coordinate 3,866 of JAFEEX010000038.1, forward strand.
ATTCATCAGTTAATGCAGCAAAATTTTCTCCACGAGAAAGCAATGTCGTGAATTTGGGCCGGGTTACTTGAATGGCCTGGCTTGGCGGTTAATCTCCGCAGGCTTTGCGGCGAATAGGGCCACTAAACTCCGTAAGTGCTCCTGCGCAAGGCAAAGGCTGCGTCGATCAAAGACTTTGGATTGGTGCAATCGGAAACTGCTCATTAGACGTGCCAATATGCGCGCCTGGATCCTCTCCGACCTTCATATTGAGCAAAGTCACTGGGATCTGCCCGATCCGCAGCCTGACTTCGATGTGCTCATCGCCGCCGGCGATATCCACGATCCACTGAGCGCCGGGGTTCGTTGGCTTGCCGAGCGTTCTGGTGGTCGCCCGGTTATCTACGTTCCGGGAAATCATGAGTGGTACGCTTACCGGCAGCGCTTCACGATGCTGGACGAGGCGCTGCGGGCGCAGGAGTTGGCTGACGAACTCGGCGTTCATCTGCTTCAGGACGCTGCGGTCATGATCGACGGCGTCCGTTTTCTCGGCAGCACGCTGTGGACCGATTTCGAAATTTTCGGGAACGGGCGCCTGGGAATGCGAAATGCCGCCAAATGGATGAACGACTTCAGGGTCATTTTCCCAACTGACTTGCGACAGGCTCTCTCACCCGAACAGACGCTGAGGTGGCACATGGAGTCGCGCTTCTGGCTTGAGGAGGCGCTTCGCGAGCAGTTTGACGGTAAAACCATCGTCGTTACCCATCACCTTCCGCATCCCCGTTCAGTCCACGCGCAATATGCGGATGATCCGGTGACGCCGGCGTTCTGCAGTGACCTGTCTCAGCTCGTCGAAAATTCGGGGGCTGCGCTTTGGGTTCACGGTCATACGCACTCGAGCTGCGACTATATGGCGGTGAGCACGCGCGTCGTTTGCAATCCGAAGGGGTATGGTCCGCAGGCACGAAGCGGGGTGATAGAAAACGACGATTTCCAGCCCGAGCTAGTGGTCGAAATCTGATCGTTCAGTCGAAGTGCTCGGCGACAGAAGCCAAGCCTTCAGAAATAACCGCAAGCGATGCTGTGACGCCGGTTTCACGGGCATGAACTGGCCAGTCCGCCAATGCAGCGCGGACATCGTTGATAACGGCAGCGATGGCTTTCACCGACAAGCCATGGCTCGTTCCGAGCTTTTCGACGTGCGCGCGAGTGATCGTTCGGCCTTCGCCCTGGACCGCCATATAGTGCTCGCCGCCGGGGCCGTTGGAATATGTCAGGTCAAATGCCGGGGCGAGGCGCCAGTTGCCGCGATGGTCCATCAGGTAGGCGTGCTGGCGGACGTGATCGTCACGGTTTCGCGCAAGTACGTTGAACACCATGCGGCGAAATGCCTGTTCAACGTCTGCCATGCTCCGGGTGATGGCCAAGGTTGCCTTGAGGAAGCCGTCGTAATCGACACTAGGCATATGAGCGGATGCTTCGAGTGCTCCGCCCAGACTCACCATGTGGACCCGCTTGCCGGGGGCAGGTCGATCGAAGCGGCGGGTTGCAAAGTGCCCCGGCCCAGTCGCCGATGGAATGAGCTTAGTCTCGGCCATGTCGATCTGAGCAGCTCGGGCCATGCGGGCATAGGCTTCTTCGAGGGGACCGATATCGACCGGGTCATTGATCGCTGCAAACTTGACGATCCATTGCTCTGCAGCGCGCAGGCCGCCATCTGCCGCCAGTTCGTCGCCAGCACGCAAGCTGCCGTCATCACCAATGGCGACATGGACCTTCGGGCGCGCGCCGCCGGACCCACCTCCCAAGCGCAACAGCAGCGCATCGAGTTCCGATTCTTCACCGACAAGCAGATGGCGGGATTCATCGGAGAGACGGTCGAGATCTATACTGTCCGCGATATCCTCGGCCATGATCTCAGGCTGGAAGACCAAGGCTCCCCTGCCTCTTGCGCCAACCAGGGCCAGCCTGTCGACCGCATTCAAATCCTCAAACCGATGTCCGAGGCTCTGCAGCCTGCGCTTCAATAGCAGCATGCCCCATGCGTCAGGCAGGCAGTCCGAGAGAAAGCCGTGCAGTCCTTCAAACGTTCTGCCGCTCGCGGCATGCAGGCCGGGTTCCGTTGGGTAACGCAATGGGGATATTGCGAGGCGCTCGGCAATGACTTCGGCCGACCATTCGAGCTGTGCAAGCCCGCCCGCTATCGCCAGCCTGCCAATTGACCTCGGAGCGGCCTTTTCGTCCGTGAGTAAACCGATCGCCAATGGTGTGCCTAGAGCCAACTTCACGACTTTCTCCCTCCAGCGCGCTGTCGCGGCGATTTGATTGCCTTGCGTTGCTGAGCGAGCAGCTCATCCATGCTGCCGGCTGCCATCTCCGGGAATAAATCCGCAACGCCTTCATCGCATCTGAGAGCAAAGGCAGCACGCACCAGGTCTTCGATCGATGCCTTTCCCTCGGCTTCCATCCGCCGCCATGTCCGATGAGACACACCTGCCTTGGCAGATGCAGCTTGCTGAGTGAGGTCGAGGGCAAGACGGCGAACCTTGATCCGTTGCCCGAGGCCTTGCATGTGATCCTGGAGAGTCAAAATCATGGGCCATATGTGGCCTATAATTCTGGTTTTGTCAATTTAATGGGCCATATATGGCTGACTGATCGATTGGCCTGACTGCGAACTGCATCACCTTTTGCCCGAAAAGCGTATGCAAATTTTGAACATTCAAACGGCCTTGGACGGGTCGGCTAAGGATGCGCCGACGGCCCTGAAACGCAATGGAGTAGAGGGGGCGATGGTTCGGTCGAGTTTGGAAACTCGAGAAGGAACCATCAAATGCCCAGAAAACCGCCAAAGATTTCCGACGGATTGCGTGCCAAGTTCAAAGCCGTGGCCCACGAGACCGGGGAGCTGGTACCGACTGCCGCCTATGCGAACTACGTCATAATCGACCCCACATTTTCCGATCGCGATGAGATATTGCCAGGGGTGCCGATTTATATCGGCCAGACGGCTCGGATCGTTCCGCGCATTCAGGAGCACATGCGGCACGCCCTCGCGCCAGCGGCTGCGTCCAATGCCCTGTATCGCCGGATGGGCCAGCTCATCCGCATTGGTGCCCTGCCGATCTTCCGCATCCTCGAGGTTCACCGGACACGAGCGGACAGCATCCGTGCCGAAGCTGTGTGGGCTCAGCGCCTGTTGAGGTCGGGCGCCGACCTGCTCAATTTCCTGCCCGAGCAATCTCGCATTCTCACGGCTTCAAGCGTTGGCCGGATGCAGCGGGTTCGGTTGCTGACCATGTCGTTGCCAGAGGCATATGCCGCCGGGCTCGTTCTGCAAATCGCCTGTCGTCGGGGGTGCTTCAGCCGAACGATATCGCCGGTCGACCTCATTCCCTGGTTCGGTGATCGAATAACGCTGATGGGGATCCGAACCAAGGCACGGCAATGTCCTGTCTGCGGCGGGATCAATCGCTACGCAGTAGCCGATGAAGCGGACTCACCGGCGCCTGATGGGTTTGAAAACGTACCCGAATTTCCGGGAGAACTGCCATCCGCCGAATTCGAGTTCCGTCTTTTCGACGGCCAAAACCGCGCGCCCGGCTACGATTAGACCTGCGAGGATCGCGACGATCAAAATCCAGTCGACCGAGCGCCAGTTGAACAAGGCGTAAGCAAGTAAAGCGGCTAAAACGGCGAGCACCGTTATGGCTCCGATCTTCAAATTCCAGATGTGGTCCGGCAGCGGGTCATAACGGGCCACTTCTCCGCGCAATTGCTCGGCTTGATCCGCAACGGCGGCGATCTCCGTGCTCAAAGTGCTTTCGCGAACTTGGAACTGTGCAGCCACTTGAGCGGCTTTGCGTTCTCGGGCTTTCGCAGCTTTGAGTTCCCGGTCGAGCCGATTGCGCTCGGTCTTCAATTCTTCGACGTCGGGTCGCACCGCCTTGAGAGCAGCCAACATCTGCGCGTCAACAAGGGGGAGCGGCTCGTTATCGTTCATGTCACGCCACAGCCTCGAGCAAGGATGCCTTGAAGGACTCGCTCATACTCCCATGTTCCATGTAATACTGGAAGAGTGCATTGCTGAGCTTGACCAGTTTGGAAGGGTCCACGCCTTCGGGATTTTCGGAAAGATAGGTCCAGGCGGTCGCCACGGACTTGGCGAAATGTTCCCCCATGTCCTGAAGATGCATGTTGCCGATTCCGATCAGCAGCCACATCGGGTTTGCGTTGCACGCAGCACACAAGCCCTGGAGAACCGCTGACGGCGGATCCCGCGCGTCGCGCTCGTAATTGGCCAGGGCCGGCTGAGAGATTCCTAGCTTTTTGGCCAATTGGGCCTGGCTCAGATCAGCCGCCTTCCGCAGCTGGATGATCCTTTGTCCCAACGTCATCGACTTCTCCGGTTATTTCAATATCGCCATTGACGATAACATACGTAGTTAATATAAAGCATACGATGCCGATCAATAGCAGGATCTGGCGATTCGAAACAGGAGAATGGCATTCATGAAGCTCCTGAGCCCACGAGAAATGGCCCAGCATACCGGATGGCCGGAAGGGCGCATTCGAAGGCTGATTGCTTCGCGCAAACTGCGGCACATCAAACTGGATGGCCTGTTGCTGCTGCCGGAGAACGCAGTCGACGAATTCCTTAGCGCCAACATGATCGAACCGGAGCGCCAAGGGCGCGGTCAACACCCCGACCAAAAGCAAGGGGCCCTGCTGTGACCGCCCTGACTCCTATCCTCGACCGCGCGCGAACGCCCGAAGCATGGGTCGAACTGCTCGCCGAGAAAGGGATCATCATCTCGCCGCGGACGCTGCGCGAATTGGCTAACCGCTGGGGAGCTTGCCACAAGGTCGGTCGGGTCATGCTCATCACTCCGGAGCAACTCGATCACATCATCGAAAGCCAGAAGAAATGCCCCTCGAACATTATCTCCGCGGCGCGGTCTGGTACGTCCGGGGCCGGGTCGAATACGGCGGCACGCCGATCACCACTTACTACCGAAACAGCACTCGCACATCTGAGGAAGAGAGCGCTCGGGAATGGTGCCGGGCGGAAGAGCGGAGAGTCATCCGCATCCACCTGCTAGGCGAGGATCCGGAAGAAGAACCCATCACTTTTGCCGACGCTGTCCTCCAGTACGACGCCAAGCCCAAAGAGGCGGCATACCTTGTACCCATCACCGAAGTGATCGGGGCAATTCCCATCAGGGAAATCAGTCCCAAGTTGGTTCGCGAACTGGGCCCAAAGCTTTATCCCGACTGCTCGACGGACACTTGGACCCGCCAGGTCGTTTCGCCGGTCCGAGCGGTCATCAACAACATCAACGACAGCGACAATGGGATTGCCTTCCGGGTGAGGGGCTATTCCGCAAAGGAAAAGGTCGCGCAGGATATCAAACGCAAGAGCACCGGCCGGAAGAAGTACCCGCCCGGTGACTGGAAATGGCTCCTGAAGTTTCAGAACCACGCTCCGCCACATATTGGCGCCTTGGCGCTGCTGATGTTCACGACCGGCGCACGCATCAGTCAGGCAATCGCGATGCATCCGCACAAGCACATCGACAAGGAAAATGGGCGGGTCTGCATTCCGGGCGCCAAGGGGCATGGTGACCGTTGGTTGAAACTGCCCGCCGAGGTCATGGATGTGCTGACTGCACTGCCTCTGCGGTACCCGCGACACTACGCCCGCAAGCCCGAGAATCTGCGTCTGTTCGGCTATGCCGGACGGGGTGGTCCCATCAAGCTTTGGAACAAGGCTTGCAAAGCAGCAGGCATCGAACAGATCCCATTTCATCCTGCTGGGCGTCACGGCTTCGGTCAGGAGATGAACGTCCGGCAGAAGGTCGATGAGAAGGCAGCCGGAAAATTCGGCGGATGGTCAGACCTCAACCTGATGCGCAGCACCTACACCCACGCCGAGCAGACCGAAACCAAGATCAATCAGGCCCAGCGGCGCGGGCTTGTCGATGCGCAGATCGAGACCAAGCTCAAGCTCAGAAAGGAGCCCTGACTGTGTACGGATTTTGTACGAGCGGAGGTCGAATCGACCCCATTTCCGTCGTGAAACGGGGTGAAAGTCCGGGGAATGGAAGTGGGTCCATCCATAAATTCCCTATATTTCAAGGGCATTTATGGTGGGCGCGGCAGGGATTGAACCTGCGACCCCACCCGTGTGAAGGGTGTGCTCTACCGCTGAGCTACGCGCCCACTTCCATGGGAAGCGCGGCCCTTAGAGTGGTGGGGGCGAATTGACAAGCGGGCAAAGTGACCTAGAGGCGCTTTGTCATGAGCGACGATACCTCCGCCACCGGGCCCGACCTTCCGCCGGATCGCCTTGCGATCCAACCGCGCAGCGAATATTTCGATGCGGACAAGCTGCAACGCGGCGTCGGCATCCGCTTCAAGGGCGTGGTGCGCACCAATGTTGAGGAATATTGCATTTCCGAAGGCTGGGTGCGCGTGCAGGCGGGCAAGACCATGGATCGCCATGGCCAGCCGCTGACGTTGAAGCTCAATGGCCCGGTTGAGGCCTGGTACGAAGATCTGGGTGACAATCCGCCGGTGGCGAAGGCCTGAACCCGGCGCGCTGGCCAGTCATCCCGGCCAGCTACCAGCGCATTTCCCGTTTGATGATCGCGCCGATCGGGTCGGTTGCGGCCATTTGCCGCGCCGGTCTTGCCGCGCTGACCGTTCCGGCGGCGGCGCGGGCTGTTTGAACTTCGCCTTTGTTCGGCGCACCGGGGTAGATGAAGCCCTGGACCGGCCAGTGCGAACTGCCAAGGCCATTGATCGGGGCATACCACACGCGCACTTCGCTCCAGTCATTGTCCGGCGAAACGTCGATCACCTTGACGTTGTCCTCAATCTGGCCGCGGCGGCCGTGGATCGGGCTCCAGTTGGCGTGGCGGATCAGCACGGTGCGCGAATCGACGATGCGGCTGACCGCGGCGACATGGCCCAGGGTGGAATTGCCATGGCGCTTGAAAGTCATCACCGCGCCCACCCTGGGGCGGGTGCCGCGGGCATAGCGTCCTTCTGCCTGATCCCACCAGGTATAGGCATCGCCATAGATCGCAATGCCGGAAACCTGCCGGGCATAGGGCACGCATTGCAGATAGGGGGGCAGGGCGGCGCTGCCTCCGCCGGAAACCAGACGGCTGTCATCGATCACAGTGTCGGCCAGCGCGGGCGCGGCGAACAGCGTCAGGATCAGGCCTGTAACGGTGGCGGGCAAGCGGATCATGCGAATCCCGCTCTAGCCTGAATATGGTTAACATCAGGCTGCGCCGGATGGTTATCGGCCCGGCAAGATTTGGCGGGACGACTTGCCAAATGCCGGCGGTACGGTCAGGGAACAGTCATGGCGCTTCCTCAGGTCATCATTATCGGCCGCCCCAACGTGGGCAAATCCACGCTGTGGAACCGGCTGGTCGGCAAGAAGCTGGCGCTGGTTGACGATCAGCCGGGGGTGACGCGCGACCGCCGCTTTGGCGAGGCGCACCTGCTGGGCCTTGATTTCACCGTGGTCGATACCGCCGGCTGGGAGGATGAGGACGCGGCCACGCTGCCCGGGCGGATGCGCAAGCAGACCGAGGCGGCGCTGGAAGGGGCGGACGTGGCGCTGTTCGTTATCGATGCGCGCGCGGGGCTGACCCCGCTTGACGAAGAGATTGCGCGCTATCTGCGTGAAACCACGGTGCCGATCATTCTGGTTGCCAACAAGGCGGAAGGGAAGGCCGGCGATCACGGCCTGTACGAATCCTTCGCGCTGGGGCTGGGTGATCCGGTGCCGCTGTCCGCCGAACATGGTGAGGGCATGGCGGACCTGTTCGACGCGCTGCTGCCGCATCTGGACGAAGGTCAGCGCGAGCGCGACGAGCAGGAACTGGACGAGGAAGACGAAGAGGCGCTCAACCGCGCGCCGCTGAAGCTGGCGATCGTCGGGCGGCCCAATGCCGGCAAGTCCACGCTGATCAATGCCTTGCTCAAGGAGGACCGGCTGCTGACCGGGCCAGAAGCCGGAATCACGCGCGATTCGATTGCGGTGGACTGGCTGTGGGCCGATCCCGACAGCGATGAGGAGCGCCCGGTGCGGCTGATCGACACCGCAGGGATGCGCAAGAAGGCGCTGGTGGTGGACAAGCTGGAAAAGCTGGCCGTGGCCGACGCGCGCCACGCGGTTGATTTTGCCGAAGTGGTCGTGCTGCTGCTTGATGCCACCCGGGGACTGGAGCATCAGGATCTCAAGATTGCATCGCTGGTGCTGGAGGAAGGGCGCGCGCTGCTGGTTGCGATCAACAAGTGGGACGTGGCCGAAGATGCATCGGGGCTGTTCAACGGGATCAGGGCCGCGCTGGACGATGGCCTGTCACAAGTAAAAGGGCTGCCCCTGCTGGCGGTTTCGGCCCGGACCGGCAAAGGGCTTGATACCCTGATCAAGGCCGCGTTCGAAGTGCGGGCGGCCTGGTCAAAACGGGTGCCGACCGGCCTGCTTAACCGCTGGTTTGACGAGGCGCTGGCCAAGAACCCGCCGCCCGCACCCGGCGGCAAGCGGATCAAGCTGCGCTATATCACCCAGGCCAAGATCCGTCCGCCGGGCTTCGTGTTGTTCGGCACGCGGCTGGATGATCTTCCGGCCAGCTATCAGCGCTATCTGGTGAACGGAATCCGCCGCGATCTGGGCTTTGACGCGGTGCCGGTGCGCCTGACCCTGCGCAGCCCGAAGAACCCGTTTCGTCCGTAGGGGTAGCCCCTAACCCTCCGCCTCTTTGCTCTGCAACTGAATGTAGTTTTGCAGGCCCATCCGCGCGATCATCTCGAACTGGGTTTCCAGCGTATCGACATGGTGTTCCTCGCTGGCCAGGATGTCAGCAAACAGGTCGCGGCTGACATAGTCACGCACCGTTTCACAATGCGCGATCGCGTCCTTGAGCAGCGGGATCGCCTCGTGCTCCAGCGCCAGGTCGGCCTTGAGAATTTCCTCGACATTCTCGCCAATCTTCAACCGGCCGATCGACTGGAAATTGGGCAGGCCGTTCAGGAACAGGATGCGCTCCGCCAGCTTGTCGGCGTGCTTCATCTCGTCGATCGATTCGTGCCGCTCAAATTCGGCAAGCCGGGCCAGGCCCCAGTTGTCCAGCATCCGGTAATGCAGCCAGTACTGGTTCACGGCGGTCAGCTCGTTAAGCAGGGCCTTGTTGAGGAATTCGATAACCTGGGAATCGCCCTGCATTTTCATCTCCTTGGCGGCAAGGGCACTATGCGCCAGCAGGAGCCGATCAGCAAGTCAGGGAGCCGCAACAAGCTGGTGGCGGCGGACCGCCTCGCGCTCCTCAATCAGGATATGGGCTGCGTCATCCAGGCATTGGCCGCATTGGGGCGTCTTGCCCAGCGCGGCATAGACGGCATCGGCGTCGCCCGGATGCTGGCGTGCCGCAGCGCGCAGTTCACATTCACGGATGGCATTGCAGATGCAGACATACATGGGCGCAGACTCCAGTGCTGCACCCTATTTAATGCGAATTCCTCGCAATAGCAATGGTGCGCCGAAAAGGCATCAAACGCCGTTCGGTCAATGATCGCCACAACCATTCCAGCGGACCCATCCGGTAACGGGCCAGCCACCGGACCGGCCAGGCCAGCATCAAGCCCCACCCCAGCAGGACGAACGGCCACAGCGCCGCCGCGCCAAAACGCCCGAACAGGCCCAGACCCCAGCCGGAAAAGATTCCGGTCATGATCAGCGTGGTGCCAAGATAGTTGGAAAAGGCAGTGCGGCCCGCTGCCTCTATCCGCTGCCCGATGCGGGTACGCAGCAGCCACGGCGCGGCCAGCACCAATGCGGCGGCATAGCCCAGCGCCATCAGCAGATGGGGAAAGGCCAGGCCATAACTCAGCATCATGTGCATGGCGAATTCGGGATAGTGGTGCGCCTGGGCCCAGGCCGCAAAGGCCAGGGTCGGCACCAGCCCGGCGCCCAGCCCGCCGACGGCCAGCAGGCACACGCGGCGGCGCGGCCACGCACCAGACAGGAAGCCGCTGCGCAGCAGCGCCATGCCGATCAGCACATAGCTCAGCGTTTCTCCCCAATTGTAAGCGACCACTTCCAGCGGATAGGCGGCATTGCTGGTCAGGCGGGCATCGATTTCGCCTCCCAGCGGGGCCAGCGTATCGGCCGCGTCCTGCGCATCGGTGGCGCGCCGCCCTGCGATTTGCGCGGCATGGTCCCGCTGCTCGCTGGCTGTTGCGGTGTTTGCGGCAACCTGTGCCTCGATCATCACGCTGGGCAGCCAGGTGGCCGCGCCCCAGCTTTGCCAGACGGTAAACAGCAGCACCGCCGTCATGGCCATGGGCAGCGGGGTAGAGCCGCGCAGCAGCAGCGCGCCCAATCCGACGCAGGCGTAGAGAAACAGGATGTCGCCGTCCCACAGTAGCGCGAAATGAAGGTATCCGAACACGGCCAGCCACGCCAGCCGCCGCACTTGCAGCGCGGTGCCGCTGCGCCCGGCATGGTCCTGCCGATCGACAAACAGCAACAGGCTTGCACCGAACAGCATACTGAACAGCGCGCGCATCTTGCCTTCGAAAAATACCAGCGTGGCGGCGAAGGCCCAGTGATCGGCGGTGGTGCCGGGGTGGGGCAGGTCTGGCGAAACGGTGGCGGAATCGGGCGATGCAAAGTTCGCGATGTTGACCGCCAGAATCCCCAGCACAGCCACTCCGCGGATCAGATCGAGTGTACGCAGCCGCATCGGGCCAGAGGCGGTCACCCTATCCGGACACAGCGATGCAGGTCAGGCCGGCGGTCTTCAGCCGGGTGCAGGCATCCTGTGCGGCTTCCTGACTGGAAAAGCCGCCGGCCTGCAATTTGATCACCGATCCGGCGGCGGCATTGATTCGCGGATGCCCGGCAAGTTCCGGGCGGCCCGCCACCCTGGCCCACTGTGCATCGGCATTGGCGGCAACCCCGAAGGCGCCAAGCTGCACCCGCCAGCGCCCGCCGGTGCTGGCCTTTGGCGGAGCGGGCGGCACTGCTGCCACTGCGGGGTGACGGGGCGGCTGGACTGCCGGTTTGGTGACGGGCAGCGTCTGAGAGGCGACCGGCCGCTGCGGTATCGAACCCGTGGTGGCCGGACGGGCATAGTCCGCTCCGGCGCTTGCCGGGCTGTCGGTGCCGGCAACCCTGCTGGCGGCCGCAACGGCGTTGTTCGCTTCGCCCAGGGTTGGCGCATCTGACCGGACTGGCGTTGCTTGTCCGGGCCTGGCCGTGCCCAGATCGGCTGCGGCAAACTGGCGGGCGCGGTTCGCATCGGCGCGGCTGCGCAGTTCGCTGGCGAGCTGCACGGACTGCTGCCGCTGGTCGATCGGGATGTAGCCATCCATCTGCTTCAGCGCGGTTGCCGCCGGAGCGACGCCGCCCTGCTGCGCCAAACTGACCAGGGCATAGGCCCGCACCCAGTCTTTTGTCACAAGCTGGCCGTTGAAATGGGCGATGCCCAGCAGGTACTGCGCGCGCGGTTCTCCGCGATCGGCCGCTGCGGTGATGTAGGGTAATGCCCGTGCCTGCTCACCCTGCTGGAACAGCAGCAGGCCGTAATTGTCCGCCGCCTGCAAATGGCCCTGCGCGGCGGCGCGGCCATACATCTCTTTGGCCTTACCCAGATCCTGCTTCACGCCCTTGCCAAGACGGTAAGCCTGGCCAAGGTTGTAAAGCGCATCGGCATCGCCCTTGTCCGCTTCGGCCTGCCATGCCCGGACCGCGCCGGGATAATCGCCCCTCGACCAGGCATCGACGCCGGCCTTGGTATCGGCCAGTGCCGGACCGGCGATGATCAGCGCCAGGCCAATGCCGGCAAGCGAAATTCCAGAAATGCGACCCATCGGTAATTTTCCTGCATCAATTCCGGTTGTTAACGCCCCGTTGCCCGTGCGGCCGGAAGCACGTGCACCGGCCCGCGCGTTTGGTCGGTAAACTTGCATGGTGAATATTCCGTTTGCAAAAGAATTCGGTCTGCAAGTCAGCCGTTTCGTGGTTCTCTGCCGCGCGCTGTTAACCCAAAATTAGGAACGTTCTGCGATCCCCCTGGCAACTCCAATTGGGTTTGTTGCTTTTCGTAAGGGGAATTGGCTTTGCGCGTACTGGCATTGGCATCGCAAAAAGGGGGTTCGGGCAAGACGACCTTGTCAGGGCACCTGGCCGTGCAGGCCCAACGAGCAGGAGCGGGCCCGGTTGTCCTGATCGACATCGATCCCCAGGGTTCGCTGGCTGACTGGTGGAATGAGCGTGAGGCAGAGCTTCCCGCCTTCGCACAGACCACCGTTGCCCGCCTTGCGGCGGATCTTGCGGTTCTGCGCCAGCAGGGTTTCAAGCTGGCGGTTATCGATACGCCCCCGGCAATCACCATGGCGATCCAGAGCGTGATTTCGGTTGCCGAACTGATCGTTGTTCCAACCCGCCCCAGTCCGCATGATCTGCGCGCCGTGGGCGCAACGGTTGATCTGTGCGAACGCGCCGGAAAGCCCCTGATCTTTGTGGTCAACGCTGCCACGCCCAAGGCCAAGATCACGTCCGAAGCCGCCGTTGCGCTGTCGCAGCATGGAACCGTCGCGCCGATCACGCTGCATCACCGCACCGACTTTGCGGCATCGATGATCGATGGCCGCACCGTGATGGAAGTCGATCCCAACGGCCGCTCGTCGCAGGAAGTCACTGCGCTGTGGAACTATATTTCGGACCGGCTTGAAAAGAATTTCCGCCGCACGGTCTTTGCCGCGCCGACCAGCGTTTCCTCGCTCCAGGGCGTCCATCGGCCCGCCGGGGGCTTTGGCCGCCGCGTTGCCGGATCGTAAGCGGGGCAGGGGCATGACAGATCCTAAACCCACCGCGTCACTCAAGCCCACCTTGCTGGCCCGCAAGGGCGGTGCGCGTCCGGCAATGCGTCCGCAGTTGGGGCTGGTCCAGGTTGATGCCCTGGCCCGTCAGATCGATGACCTCGGCTGGAACGACATGGGGGATGACGCGCCGGAATTTGATGAAGCGGCGGATATTGTCAGCCTGACACCAGACGCCCGGTTTCCCGCTGCGCACGAACCCGATGTGGTCCGCCAGCAACGCACGATTGCCCATCGGGTTGCGGCAGAACGCCGCTCTGCGCTGGCGAGCGGACGCCGCGCCGCATTCACCCTGCGGGTCGATGCAGAACGTCACCTGAAATTGCGCCTGGCCTGCACGATCAAGGGCCGCAGCGCGCAGCAGCTTGTTACCGAAGCGATTGACCGCCTGCTCGCCGATCTGCCTGAAGTTTCCACGCTGGCCGATCAGATCGTCAAGTCTCCAGCGTAAATCACGCCAATCGTAAGGGGAAAGTCCCATGACCGCCATTCGCATTAACCGCAAGATCAGGGCCTTTGGGCTTCCGCTTGGCCTGGCGGGCGTCGCCGCCGCCGCGCTGATTGCCGGCGGCACGATGAGCGTGTCTGCCGTGGCCAGTTCCACCCCGGACCAGACCATGGCCGAAGCGCAAAAGGCGATGGCCAAGGGCAAGTTCGACAAGGCGATCGAGCTTGCGGAGGCGGCGGTTGCCGCCAATCCGCGCGAACCTTCCTATCGCGCCGTGCTGGGCCAGGCCTATTTCAAGGCAGGCCGGTTCGATTCGGCGGCGACGACATTCAACGATGCGATGAAGCTGGGTGACAACAGCGCCCGCAGCGCGCTGGGCCTTGCCCTTTCCGATATTGCCGCTGGTCGCAACCATGAAGCCGTCTCGATCCTTGATGACTGGCGCGATGCTATTCCCGCATCCGATCTTGGTCTGGCGCTGGCGTTGGCCGGTGAAACGCAGCGCGGCGTGGGCGTTCTTGCCGATCAGCTTCGCGGCGGAGACAGTTCGGCCAAGCTGCGGCAGAATCTGGCCTATGCCTATGCGCTTGACGGGCGCTGGCGCGAAGCGCGGGTGATGGCCGCGCAGGATATTCCGGCCGATCAGCTTGACGCCCGGCTTAGCAGCTGGGCCAGCACCGCCCGTCCAGAAGATGCCAAGGCCCGTGTTGCCGGCCTGATCCGCGCACCGCTGCGCAGCGATCCGGGCCAGCCCAAGGCGCTGGCGATCGGTGACAGCCCGTCACAGGAACAGTTCGCCGCCGAAACCGGCGCGATCAAGGCCGCCACGGTTGCAACGAACGGTGAATTGCCGGCAGTCGGCGCTGCGCCGGCGGCTGCGCCCGCACCGGTTGCCGTCCCGGCCCCCGCCGTGGCTGCCGTATCGACCCCGGTTGCGCCGGCAAATGCTGCACCGGCTGAAGACCCGGCCCAGCTTGCCCACTATGCGCCGGTCGGCGCACCCCCGACGGAACCCGTCGTCGCCCCGGCACCGCAACAAAGCTTCGCGACTGCTTTTGCCGCAAAGCCTGCCGATGCCCCGGTCCGCGCGGTCAAGCCGGTGCGGGTTGCCGCGTCGATCAAATTGACTCATCGCCCGGGCCTGCGCCCGCGCACCGCCAGCACTGTCGATACCGCAACGGGCACGCACGCCGTGCAGCTTGGCAGTTTTGCCAGCGCCCAGGGCGCGCGCCGCGCCTGGGGCATCTTCGCCGCCAAAAATCCCGAACTGCGCCGCTTCCGCATGACGATCACCCATGCGACCGTGCGCGGCAAGCAATTCTGGCGCGTGGCCGCCGCCGGGATCGATTCACGTGCCGCATCGGGCCTGTGCTCGGCAGTCAAGACACGCGGCGGCGTTTGCTTCGCTTATGCGGCCGGGCATTTCAACACCAATGGCAAACCGGTTGCCGGACTAAAAATGGCCGCGGTTAAAAAGGCAACTGCTAAGCCCGCAGTGGCTGTAACCCACAAGCCCGGTCACGCCATCGCAAGCCGCTGATCGGCAGGCCCGCCGCAGCCTGATGATTGAACCCGCTTCCACCCGGTGGAGGCGGGTTTCTGTTGATTGGTCGCCGGGTTAAGTGACCGCCGCGCCGCCTTTGAACAGGGCGATAACCCGGCCATCGACGCCTTGCTTGTCAAACGGGGTATTGCCGGCGCTGGCGGCCATCTTGTCCGAATCGACCACCCAGGGCCGGTCCGGGTCGATCACCGCAATGTCAGCCTCTGCGCCGGGTTCCAGCACCCCTGCGGTCACGCCCAGCAGCCTGGCCGGGGTGGCGGTCAGCAGGGAAAATGCGCGGGCCAGATCGATCACCCCATCGCGCACCAGCGCCAGGGTCAGCGGCAGCAGCGTTTCCGCGCCGGCCATGCCGGGTTCGGCATCGGCAAAGGGCAGGCGCTTGTCCTCCGGGCCGCGCGGATCGTGGCCCGATGCGATCACATCGATCGTCCCGTCGGCAATGGCGGCGCGCACCGCATGGCGGTCCGCCTCGCTGCGCAGCGGCGGGGACAGGCGGGTGAAGGTGCGGTAGTCTCCGATCGCAACGTCTGACAGCATGAAGTGGGCCGGGGTTACCCCGGCGGTCACCCGCACCCCGCGCGCCTTTGCCGCGCGCACCAGATCCAGTGCGACCGCGGTGGTTACCTGACGGATATGGAGCCGCGCGCCGGTTAGTTCGGCCAGCGCGATGTCGCGCGCGGCTGCCAGTGCCTCGGCCGCGGCGGGCGCAGCGGGCAGGCCCAGCCGGGTGGCCATTTCGCTGGCGGTCGCAACCGCCTGTCCGGCCAGTCCGCTGTCCTCGGCATGAGTGACGACGACCAGATCCAGCATCGCGCAATAGGACAGCAGGCGGTACATCGTCCCCGAATCGGCGATCCAGCGGCGTCCCGTGGCGACCGCGCGGGCACCCGCATCGCGCATCAGCGCCAGTTCGGCCAGTTCGGTCCCTTCCAGGCCTTTGGTCGCGGCTGCCAGCGGGTGGACCCACAGGTCCGGTTTGCCGGACTGCGCGGCAAACCGGACCGCTGCCGGCTTGTCCAGAACCATGCCCTGATCGGGCATCAGCGCGGCGCGGGTGATCCCGCCAAAGTGGAAGGCCGGCTTGTCGATCGCGAACACGCCAAGGTCAACCAGCCCCGGCGCGATCAACGCGCCCCTGGCATCGAACACCCGGTCACCCGGCTGCGGCACCGCAGCAGCGCCCACCGCCACGATCCGGTCACCCTCGCAGCGCAGCGCGCCCGCCTGCGGGTCGCCATGGGCCAGCACCAGCCGGCCGTTGATGATGGTCAGGGGGGGAAGCGCCTTCATGCCCAGCCCTCCACGCCGCGGGTCTTGCGGGTCAGCACGTCAAGGCAGGCCATGCGGATCGCCACGCCCATTTCGACCTGGGTGGTGATCGCCGATCGTCCGGCAAGATCGGCCACGTTGCTGTCAATTTCTATTCCCCGGTTCATGGGGCCGGGGTGCATCACCAGCGCATCGGGTTCGGCCAGGGCCAGCCGGTCCAGCGACAAGCCATAAAGGTGGCGATATTCGCCCGGACTGGCGATGAACTGGCCGCTCATCCGTTCCTGTTGCAGACGCAGCATCATCACCACGTCCGCGCCTTTCAGGGCGGCGTCAAAATCGTGGAACGGCTGCACTTTCAGCGCGTCGATATCGGCGGGCATCAGCGCTGGCGGCGCGCAGACACGCACTTCCGCGCCCAGCGTGGTCAGGCAATGGATGTTCGACCGCGCGACGCGGCTGTGCAGGATATCGCCGCAGATCGTCACCGTCAGCCCGGCAAAATCACCGCCTCCGCCGCCCCGGCCTTGCATGAATTTGCGAATGGTCAGTGCATCAAGCAGCCCTTGGGTGGGGTGTTCGTGCTGCCCGTCTCCGGCGTTGAGCACCGGGCAATCGACCTTTTCGGCGATCAGCCGCACCGCGCCCGAACTCTGGTGGCGAATCACCATCGCATCGGCGTGCATCGCGTTCAGCGTCATCGCGGTGTCGATCAGGGTTTCGCCCTTCTTCACGCTCGACTGTGCGACCAGCATGTTGACAACATCGGCGCCCAGCCGTTTGCCGGCGATTTCAAAGCTGAGCAGGGTGCGCGTCGAATTTTCGAAAAAGGCGTTGATGATCGTCAGCCCTGCCAGGCGATCGTCACGTTTTTGCGCGGCGCGATTGAGATCAACCCACTGTTCGGCCTCATCAAGCAGAAACAGGATTTCCCATGGGGCAAGTCCCGCCAGCCCGGTCAGGTCGCGGTGCGGAAAGGCGGCGGAACCGGCTGGATAGCGGTCCGTCGGCGTTTGCGTGGCAGATGTCATTGAAGACAGCGCCCTAGACCTGGATCGGCCATGGAGCAAGGTGTTGCTGCGTACCATCCCCAGCCGCAGCAGGCTTGTGGTGCCGCTGCGCCGTTTCGACGCCTGACGGGCAGCATTGCGCATCGGTCGATGGATGGCTGGTCTTTGCCGACGGGACTGCCTATGCCGCTGAAAAACCGGAATCAAGGAAACCCTATGCCTTTTGCCCGCAAGGTCTGGCACCTGCTCGTTGGAATCAAGGACGGGCTGGTGCTGCTGTTCATGCTGCTGTTCTTCGCCATGCTGTACGGCGCACTGACCGCGCGGCCCAGCGCCGGACTGGTCCGCGACGGGGCCTTGCTGGTCAAGCTTGACGGCGCGGTGGTGGAAGAACCGGCGGCGATTGACCCGTTCAGTTTCCTGGTGTCGCGCGCCGAGCCACAAAAGGAATTTCGCGCCCGCGATGTCGTCCGCGCCATCCGCGCTTCGGCCACGGATGACCGCATCAAGGCGGTGGTGCTGGACCTGTCGGCGTTTTCCGGCGGCGGCATGGTCAATATGCAGGAAATCGGCGCGGCAATGGATGCCGTCCGCGCGGCGAAAAAGCCCGTGCTGACCTATGCTACCATGTATGTTGATGACGGGGTACTGCTGGCCGCCCATGCCAGCGAGGTCTGGGTCGATCCTATGGGCGGAGCTTTCGTTTCCGGACCCGGCGGCAACAACCTCTATTTCGGGCCGCTGCTGGAACGGCTGAAGGTCAACACGCACGTATTCAAGGTTGGCACCTACAAGGATTTTGTCGAACCCTATATTCGGGACAGCGCGTCGGAACCTTCCAAGGAGGCGCGCAAGGCGCTTTATGCGGCACTGTGGGAAGAATGGAAAAGCAATGTCGCCAAGGCCCGCCCCAAGGCAGACATTGCCAAAGTGACCAGTGACCCGGTTGGCTGGCTGAAGAGCGCCAAGGGCGATTCGGCCCAGGCTGCGCTTGCCACCGGGCTGGTTGACAAGATCGGGGACCGGGTGGGCTTTGGCGAACGGGTCAAGGAAATCGCGGGGGCAGATTCTTCCGCAACCCGTCCGGGTACCTTTGCCCATACCACATTGCCGGCGATGCTTGCCGCCCATCCAGAAGCTTCGGGCGGGAAAGCCGTGGCGGTGGTTACCGTCGCGGGAGAGATTGTTGATGGCAAGTCCGGCCCCGGCGTGGCTGGCGGAGACCGGATTGCCCGGCTGATTGACCAGGCCAATGATGACGACGCCTCAGCACTGGTGCTGCGCGTCGATTCGCCCGGCGGATCGGTGCTGGCATCGGAAACCATCCGCACCGCGATTGAACGGTTCAAGGCCAACAAGCGCCCGGTGGTGGTGTCGATGGCCAATATGGCGGCCAGCGGCGGCTATTGGGTTTCCACCCCGGGGCAGCAGATTTTTGCCGAACCGGGCACTATCACCGGATCGATCGGGATATTCGCGCTGGTTCCCAGCTTTGAACGAACGCTGGCGCAATATGGCGTCAAGGGAGACGGGGTGCGCACCACGCCGCTGTCCGGCCAGCCCGATGTGATGAGCGGCCTTACGCCCGAAATCGAATCGATGCTGCAGGCCGGGATTGAAAACGGGTATGACCGCTTCATCAATCTGGTCGCCAAATCACGCGGCAAGACGCCGCAGCAGATCGATGCGATCGCTCAGGGCCGGGTTTGGGATGGCGGTACGGCGCGCCAGAACGGGCTGGTCGATCAGTTCGGCGGTCTGGATGATGCAGTGGCCTATGCCGCCAAGGCGGCACAGTTGGGTGATGATTGGCATCCCCAGTTCTATGGCAGCGCGCCTGATCCCTATGCTTCGCTGCTTGAACAACTGCGCAGGGGCGATGACGAAGGCAGCGATGGGGTGCCGGGCAGCGATCTGTTTGGTCTGGTTGCCAGCCGCCAGCAGGCGCAACTGGCGCAGGGCGTGGCCAGTTTGCAACGCATGGCCGGCACCCGCGGAGCGCAGGCCTATTGCATGGACTGCCCGGTTCCGGCCGGGCGCGTGGCGACAGATGTGCGGGGTGATGGCTGGATCGCCGCGCTGCTGCGGATGATTTCGGGATAGGGGACCCTGCCGCGCAGTCCCCGCACCCGGCGAGCTGGCCCAACGGGTGAGCGGCGCTGATCATCAGCCGGGCTTTGCGGCCTTGCCCTTTCGCATCGGGGCCACTAAGGGCCACCGCTTGATTCAAGACTTCGTCGGCGCGCGGGCGTGGCGGAACTGGTAGACGCAGCAGGTTTAGGTCCTGCCATCGCAAGATGTGGGGGTTCGAGTCCCTTCGCCCGCACCAGTTCGGCCCAGGCCGATCCGGCGAAAAATGCAGTTCGAGAAGGCTTTCATTGTCATGCAGATTGTCGAGACCACCAACGAAGGTTTGAAGCGCGCCTATGCGGTGACGATCACGGCCAAGGACATTGCCGCGCGGATCGACGGCGAAGTCAGCAAGATCGCCCCGCAGATGAATATGCCCGGGTTCCGCCCCGGCAAGGTTCCGGCCAACCTGGTCAAGAAGATGCATGGCCCGGCGCTCCATCAGGAAGCGCTTAACACCTCGGTTCGCGAAGCGATCGATCAGGTGGTTGCCGATCACCAGCTGCGCCCGGCGATGCAGCCGCAGATCGATCTGGCCCCCGGGTATGAGCAGGGCAAGGACGCCGAACTGACCGTCAGCCTGGAAGTGCTGCCGCTGATCGCCGCGCCCAGCCTTGACGGGCTGAAGCTTGACAAGCTGGTGGTGCCGGTCGCCGATGCAGAGGTTGACGAACAGGTTGCCAAGCTGGCCGCTGGCGCAAAATCGTTCAGCGATGCCAAGAAGGGCAAGAAGGCCGAAGACGGCGATCAGCTTATCATCGACTTTGTCGGCAAGCTGGACGGCGTGGAATTTGACGGCGGCGCGGCGCAGGATACCGCGCTGGAAATCGGTTCGGGCCGCTTCATCCCCGGGTTTGAGGAACAGCTGGTCGGCGCCAAGGAAGGCGATGAAAAGACCATCACCGTTACATTCCCGGCCGATTATCCGGCGGAAAACCTGAAGGGCAAGGACGCAACCTTCGACATTACGGTCAAGGCGGTGAAGGTGCCGGGTGAAACCACCGTGGATGACGATTTCGCCAAGAGCCTGGGCCTGACCGATCTTGACCAGCTCAAGGGGCTGCTGCGCGGCCAGCTTGAGCAGGAAACCGCCGGCCTGACCCGCACCCAGATGAAGCGCGCGCTGCTTGATCAGCTTGCCGCCGATCATGATTTTGATGTGCCGCCTTCGATGGTCGAGGCTGAGTTCGGCCAGATCTGGCAGCAGCTTACCCAGGAAGCGGGACAGGAAGAAGATCCCGCCGCCGCGCTGAAGGAAATCGAGGACGAGAAGGAAGACTATCGCGCCATCGCGGTCCGCCGTGTTCGCCTTGGCCTGCTCCTTTCGGAAATCGGCCAGGCCAATGGGGTGGAAGTCAGCCAGCAGGAAATGCAGATGCTGATGGCCCAGGCCGCGCAGCAATATCGTGCCGAAGACCGTCAGCGGTTCTACGAATTCGTCCAGCAGGATCCGCTGGTGGCCGCCCAGCTTCGCGCGCCGCTTTATGAGGACAAGGTTGTCGATTTCCTGTTCGACAAGGCCGAAGTCACCGAAAAGACCGTGACCCGCGATGAATTGCAGGCCGCGATCGAAGCTGAAGAAGCGGCCCCCGCCAAGGAAGCCAAGCCGGCGAAGAAGGCTGCGGCCAAGAAGCCGGCCGAGCCCAAGGAAGACCAGCCCGCGGTCAAGAAGGAAGCCAAGCCCAAGGTCGAGGCTGCCCCAAAGGCTGACAAGGCTAAGAAGGAAGCGGCCCCCGCCAAGAAGCCGGCCGCAAAGAAGGCCCCGGCCAAGAAGTAAGACATAGGCAACAGGCCGGCGTGGATGTGCGTTCACGCCGGCCTTTTTGCGTCAAGCGAAGAATGTCAGCCTGTTTTGCAGGTGTTGATGCCGATCAGTGAATAGAGCGGGCAAGTGCCGACCAGCCCGGTGATCAACGGAACGACGCCAATCCAGGTCCACGGCGTGTATTGGCCCCGGAAGGCCAGATAAAGCAGCCCTGCCCCGACGATGACGCGCAGCGCGCGATCGAAGGTTCCTTCGTTACGTGGCATAACCGGCCCTTTCCTTATCATTGCGGGGCCATCTTGCCGGCATGTTGCCGGTCTTGCACTGATCTGGATCATATTTGCGGATGGTAACGGTCATGCTGGCTCATTCGCCCCATCGCTTGAAAGTGGGGGTGTGCAGCGGCGCGGTGCGCGCCCGTTCATAGGCGGCACCGGCATCAAGAACCCGTTTGTCCTGCCAGGCCGCGCCGATGAAGCTGAGGCCGATCGGCAATCCCTCAACCGCGCCCATCGGCACGGTCAGGTGCGGATAACCGGCGATCGCGGGCAGGCTGCCGGCACCGATATCCAGATAATGATCCCCGGCGACCGGATCGGTCGGCCAGGTCGGCGGCGTGGTGGGGGCCACCAGCAGGCTGACGTTGTTCTGTGCCAGCAGGCGGTCAATCCCTTCCTTGCCGGCCAGACGCAGCGAATTCTCCCGCGCCTTGCGATAGGCCGCGGCATCGTCAAGCTTGGCGGCCTTTTCGAACGTCTCCTGCCCGAACCGGCGCAGTTCCTCCGCGGCATGGGCAGTGTTGAAAGCAATCACATCGGCCAGGCTGCGCACTGGCGGATTGCCGGGCAGGCCGGCCAGATAGGCGCCAAGATCCTGCTTCAACTCATAATACAGCACCTCTCCTTCATCCTTGAACATCGCCGGATCGGGTTCGTAGTCGATCTCGACCAGTTCGGCCCCGGCGGCTTTCAGGTCAGCTAGCGCCCGGTCAAACAGCGCGGTCACGCCGGCATGGCTGCCCGCCTGTTTGCGCAGCACGCCAATACGCAATCCTTTCAGGCTGGCCTTGTCCAGCCCGGCGGCAAAATCGGTGATATGGGCGGCGGCCCCCGCTGTGGCCGCGTCATCGCGGTCGCCGCCGGCAATCGCGTTGAGCAGCAGCGCCGCATCGGCGACTGACCGTGCCATCGGCCCCGGCGTGTCCTGACTGTGGCTGATCGGTATCACGCGGGTCCGGCTCACCAGTCCGACAGTGGGCTTGAAGCCGACGATGCCGTTGACGCTGGCCGGGCAGGTTATCGATCCGTCAGTTTCGGTGCCGATTGCGGCCCAGGCCATTCCGGCGGCAATCGCCGCGCCGCTGCCCGATGAAGAACCGCAAGGGTTGCGGTCAATCGCGTGGGGATTGCGGGTCTGTCCGCCCACCGCGCTCCACCCCGATGTTGAATTGGATGAGCGGATATTGGCCCATTCTGACAGGTTGGTCTTGCCCAGCACCACACCGCCCGCTGCGCGCAGCCGCGTGATCCGCGGGGCATCGCGCCCGGTGCTATTGCCGGCCAGCAGCCAGGCTGCCGGCGGTGGTCGGCCATTCGCGGGTTTCGATATTGTCTTTCACCAGCACGGTGCGGCCCCGCAGGCTGCCGGTCGCCGCCAGTGCGGCGGCTTGCTGCCCTGCTTGCGGATCGAAAACGATCACCGCATTCAGCCTTGGCCCCGCCGGATCGTCATCAAGCCGCCGGATGGCGTCCAGCTGCGCCGCGACTGCCGCCTGCGCCGCCGCAGACTGTTCAGGGGTGGGTGCCGCATTTCTGTTCGCGGCAGAGGCAGGTTGTGTCAGGGCAAGCGATAGTGACAGGGCGATAAGGGCATGGCGCATCGGTGTGGTCCTTCCTGAACCATCAGGCTAGGCAAGCCGCGCCGCGCTGGCAACTGGTGTCAGTGACTGGCCGCCGCGTCCGCCAGCGGATGATCGGCGGCGATCCATCCGTGGCCGATGCGATAGAGCCACACCCGGTTGATCGGATAGCCCTGCGCCTGCAGGCGAGCGGTGATCGTCTGTTCGTTCCACTGCCTGGCGGGGTCATGCTCTGCCCAGAACAGGGTTGGGCAGCGCGGCGACACGCGGCGGGATCCGGCCGGTTCGATCCGAAAGCCAAACCGCCGGGCCATCATCGCATGGGCCATGCCGAACACGGCCTTGTTGTCAGCCGGGGGAAGCGCCATGGTGGTGGCATTCCAGAACGGCGGATCGATGTGGACCGGTGCGTCGGGACAGGCGTGCTGCACCCGGGCCACCACTGCCGCGCTGCCCAGCCACGAATTGCGGCTGGCCGCTTCCCGCGCGTTGCCGACCAGGACAAACAGCGTGAGGGCGGTGGCAAGGGCCAGCACGATTGCCCGCCACGATGCCCGCAACGCCGCCAGAGCTGCTGCAAAGGGCAGGGCCATTCCCGCGGCCACCGCCGGAATCAAGGCCGCCAGATAGCGCTCCATCACCACCGGTCGCAGCATATGCAGGCCAACCAGCAGGATCGCGGCCAGGGTGATGCCAGTCCCCAGCAGCAGCATCACGCTCAGCCGCTCCGGCATTTCGCGCAGCCATGCCGCACGCCCCGCCAACAGGGCCGATCCGGCCAGCGCGCCGATCAGCACCGCAAGGTTTGCTTCCGCCGCGCGTTGCACGGCAAGCCGGATCGCATAGGCCGCTGCATGAAAGCCGGATGGAATCCAGAAACTGGCTGTGTTCGTCTCCCACCGCGCGGCCTGGACCGCGCAGGTCGCCAGGAATACTGCCCCGGCAATCAAAGCTGGCACCAGCATCTGCCGGAACAGCTTGCGCCGCCCGCTGGCCAGCGCGGAGGCCAGAAACGGCAGCACCAGACTGCCCAGGATGATCGTGGTGATGATGTGCAGGTTGAGCCCGGCCAGCAGGGCGATGGCCCAGGCCAGCTGCGCGCGGCGACGGGCAAACCCGTTTCCCAGCCAGGCCGCGACCAGCCCCAACACCACCACGGCACCGGCGCACAAGGACATGAAATAGGACCGCACTTCCGATCCGTGCAACAGCGCCATCGGATCGGCCGCCAGCACCAGCATCATCACCGCCGAAACCAGCCACATCCGCGGCACGCGGCGCACTATCAGCCAGCCGGCAATTCCCGATACCAGCAGCGCCGCCAGATTGATCAGGCGCAGATCTTCTATGGTTGCGCTCAGGTGCCGGCCGGTCCACGCCAGCATATAGAACAGCGGCGGATGGTTGTCCGCCAGCCAGCTTTGTTGCAGGGCGGCAACAAAGCCGCGGGTGGGATCGGTCACCGCCCAGGTGTAGAACTCGTCATACCAGGGGCCGCGGTACAGGCAGGTCCACATCAGCGCCCCGGTCAGGCCGATCAGGGTCAGCAACAGGGAAAATCCTGCGGCAGTCGCGGAGTAATCACCCCGGGCTTCAGGCATCCTGACCCGGGGCTGGGCGGGGTGATCGGTGCTGTTCATTGATCCCGTGTGGATTGAACGTAATGATTTGCCTAGGGAAAATACCGGTCCTGTATCGTTGCGGGATTGATCTCCGCCCAAACCCTACCGCACCCGAATTGCAGCGCGGTTGTTGCCGAGGGCCCCGTTTGAGCAGCACAGGGGGCAATGCGGTTAATCCCCTTGAACATCGCGGCAACAGCGCCGACATAGGCGAACGCAAGCCAGATAGAGGAATTCCATGCTCGACCTGTTCGGTTCGTCCAACGCCCAAGGTAAGTTCACACGCGATCCCGAAACCGGGGCCCTGATCCCGGTCGTGGTCGAACAGTCAAGCCGCGGTGAGCGCAGCTTCGACATCTATTCGCGCCTGCTGCGCGAACGGATCATCTTCGTGACTGGCGAGGTTGAGGATCACATGGCATCGGTGATCGTCGCCCAGTTGCTGTTCCTGGAAAGCGAGAATCCCAGCAAGGATATCTCGATGTACATCAACTCGCCCGGCGGGGTGGTGACGGCGGGTCTGGCGATCCACGACACCATGCAGTACATCCGCCCGCGCGTGTCGACCGTGTGCATCGGTCAGGCCGCTTCGATGGGCAGTTTCCTGCTTGCCGCGGGTGAACCGGGAATGCGCATTGCCCTGCCGCAGGCGCGGATCATGATCCATCAGCCTTCGGGCGGCGCACGCGGCATGGCGTCCGACATCGAGATCCAGGCGCGTGAGATTTTGCGGATGCGGCGGCGGATGAACGAGCTTTACGCCAAATATACCGGCAAGCCGATCGAAGCGATCGAGAAGGCCATGGACCGCGACAACTTCCTTGAGGCAGAGGAAGCGCGCGAGTTCGGGCTGATCGACAAGGTGTTCGAAACCCGTCCCGCCGTTGATGGCGATGACAAGGCGAAGGACGCCAAGGAATAAGTAACCCTGCCGCTTCAGCACCGGTCAATTTGACCGTACTATGACGCAGGATTGAAGAATCGTTTCGCCGGGTTAAAATCCGGCGAATCCCTGCCCGGCGGGGAAAATGGATTAAGGCATGACCAAACTGCAAGGTTCCGACGCGAAAAGCACCCTTTACTGCAGCTTCTGCGGCAAATCGCAGCACGAGGTGCGCAAGCTGATCGCCGGCCCGACCGTGTTCATCTGCGATGAATGCGTAGAGCTGTGCAGCGACATCATCCGCGAAGAGACCAAGGCCGGGATCGCCGGCAAGAAAGACGGCGGCGTTCCCAGCCCGAAGGATATCTTCGAAACG
>JAFEEX010000039.1 GCA_018240895.1 Pseudomonadota bacterium
GCCGACATCGGCACCGGCACCGGCCTGCTCGCCTTTGCCGCGCTGCACCTGTGGCCCCGCGCCCTCGCCACGGCAAGCGACATCGACGCAGTGTGTGCTGACGTGGTTGGGGACAATGCACGGGCCAATGCAATTGCGCTGGGCGCGCGGCCCGGCGCGCTAACCATGCTCGTTGCCGATGGAATGGAGCACCCACTGCTCACCGCGCGCGGCCCTTATGACCTGATCATTGCCAATATCCTCGCCGGGCCGCTGATCGGCCTTGCTCCGCACTTCGCCAGGGCGTTGGTTCCCGGTGGGCACCTGTTGCTCGCCGGCCTGCTGGAGACGCAGGAAGCGCAAGTCCGCCAGGCCTGCCGCCGCGCCGGGCTGCGCCTTGCCCGGCGTCTGGTCAATGGCGACTGGTCAATCCTGTGGCTGCGCAGCCGCGGGGCTGCGGGCCGGCGACAGGGGTGATCATGTGAAGCCGCGCCACCTTGCGCTGTTCGTGCTGATCTGTCTGATCTGGGCGAGCAACAACATCCTCAGCAAGATCGTGGTCGGCACCTGGCACGTCCCGCCGCTGTTCTTCACCTCCATGCGGTTCCTGGTGGTGCTGATCGCCACCCTGCCCTGGCTGCTGCCACCGCCGCGTCCGGTGTGGCGGACAATGTTGATCGGGCTGTTCATGGGCGGGGGCAGCTTCGGCCTGATGTTCATCGCGCTTTATTGGGTTTCCCCCAGCGAGGCGGCAATCGTGGTTCAGGCCAGCGTGCCAATCACCGCGCTGCTGTCAATCTTCATGCTGAACGAGCGGATTCGCTGGCGGCGCGCCCTTGGCATTACCCTGGCGCTGGCCGGGGTGCTGATCGTTGTCTGGCAACCGGGGCTGCGCATTTCAAAGGGGATGATCTTCCTGCTTGCCTCCGCGATCTGCGGATCGCTGGGGGCGGTGATGATGAAGCAGATGAGCGCCGTCGCGCCGCTGCGATTCCAGGCCTGGGTCGGCCTGACGGGGCTGTGCGTGCTCGCCCCGATCTCGCTGCTGATCGAACCGGGCGCCCTTGCCAAGGCGCAGGCGGTGGGCTGGCCGGTGCTGGCGGGCGTGCTGTATGCCGGGCTGATCACCTCAGTCTTCGCGCATACCGCCTATTACTTCCTGATCGGCCGGTATGAGGCCAACCTTGTCGCACCGCTGACCCTGCTTACCCCCTTGATGACGATCGCCCTGGGGGTGTGGATTACCGGCGATCACATCGACGCAAAGATGATTGTCGGCACCGCGATTGCCCTGGTCGGTGTGCTGATCATCGCGCTGCGCAGCAAGGGCGCGCCGATTGCCCAGACGCAGGAGCGCTCCTGACCGCGCTTCTCAATCCCCCGCCGGCTCCAAGGCAATCATCGCCCCGCCTTGGGCTTCCTCAATGGCATATGTCTGCGCGCCCGCGGCCCCGCCCGGACTCAGGCAGCCGGTTTCCAGATCGATCAGCAAGCCGTGGCTAGGGCAGCGGATCTTGGTGCCGATCAGCTTTCCCCCGTACAGCGACGCCCCGGCGTGGGGGCAGGAATTGGCGATTGCGCGCAGCGTTCCGTCCACGTTGACGATCAGGATCTGCAATCCCTCGACAAAGGCCAGCTTGACCTTGCCCGGGCCAAATGGCTGCGGCAGCTCAACAAAGACCTGACGTCCAGCCATCATCCCGCCGCCTTGACGATTTCCGCCCAGGCCGCCTCGTCGACCACTTCGATCCCCAGTTCCTGCGCCTTCTTGAGCTTGCTTCCCGCGCCCGGTCCGGCAACCACCAGATCGGTCTTGGCGCTGACCGTGCCCGCGGCCCGTGCGCCCAGCCGTTCAGCCTGGGCCTTGGCCTCGTCACGGCTCATCGTTTCCAGCGCGCCGGTGAACACCACGGTCTTGCCCGCCACGGCACTATCCCTGGTTTCAACCACATAGGGCGGCGGCGTCACCTCAGACAGCAGATCGTCCCACACCGCCATATTGTGCGGTTCATGAAAGAAATCGCCCAGCGCCTCAACCACGGCGGGGCCGATCCCGTCGATGGAGAGCAGGTCGGAGTGACCACCCCCATTGCCCTTCGCATCGAGCGAAGTCGAGATGCCCCGCGATGGTGTCTCGACTTCGCTCGACACGAACGGTGAATGGGAAGAATCGACTGGTTGCGCCGCTTCGCGCAATGCCTCCATGGTCACGAACCGCTTCATCAGATCGCGCGCGGTTACTGCGCCGACGTGGCGAATGCCCAGCCCGAACAGCAACCGCGCCGCATCGGGCGCGCGCTTGGCCTCGATCGCCGCCAACAGGTTGTCCACAGACTTGTCCTTCCACCCCTCCCGCTCAAGGATCGCGCCGCGCCGCGCCTTCAGGCGGAAGATATCGGCCGGGCTTTCCAGCCAACCGAGCGCAAAGAATTCGTCGATGGTCTTTTCGCCCAGCCCCTCGATGTCGAGCGCCGCGCGGCTGACGAAGTGCTTGAGCCGTTCGGTCCTCTGCGCCGGGCAGATCAGCCCGCCAGTGCAGCGCACATCAACCTCGCCCTCCTCGGCCACGGCTTCACTGCCGCATTCGGGGCAGTGATCGGGGAAAACATAGGGCGGGCGCGGATCGGCGCGGGTCAGGTTTTCAACCACTTGCGGGATCACATCGCCCGCGCGCTGGATCACCACGCGGTCCCCCGGCCGCACCCCCAGTCGGGCGATCTCGTCGCGGTTGTGCAGGGTGACATTGGACACCACCACGCCGCCCACCGTCACCGGCTGCAGCCGTCCGACCGGGGTGAGTTTGCCGGTGCGGCCAACCTGAATGTCGATCGCCTCCAGCGTGGTTTCGGCGCGTTCCGCCGGGAATTTACGCGCAATCGCCCAGCGCGGCGCCTTGGCGACAAAACCCAGCCGCTCCTGCCAGTCGAGCCGGTCCACCTTGAAGACCACGCCATCGATGTCATAGGGCAGATCGGCGCGGGCGTGCTCGATCGTGCGGTAATGTTCCAGCATCGCTGAAACGGTTTCACAGCGCGCCAGCAGGGGCGAGACCGGGATGCCCCACCCGGCGATCTGCTGCATCATCGCCAACTGCGTTTCACCCGGCACGGCGCTGACTGCGCCCCAGCCGTGGGCCAGGAACTTCAGCGGGCGGCTGGCGGTTACGCTGGCGTCCTTTTGCCGCAGCGATCCGGCGGCGGCATTGCGTGGGTTGGCGAATATCTTGCCGCCGGTTTCCGCTTGCCGGGCGTTGAGCGCGGCAAAGTCAGCCTTGCCCATGTAGACCTCGCCCCGCACCTCGAACAGCGCGGGCACCTCTCCGGTCAACTGCTGGGGGATGTCGGCGATGTGGCCGACATTGGCGGTCACATCCTCCCCCACCTGCCCGTCACCGCGAGTAGCGGCGCGGACCAGCCGTCCATCTTCATAGCGCAGCGAGCACGACAGCCCGTCAATCTTGTCCTCGGCGGTCATCGCCACTTCGGCATCGGCGGGCAGGTTGAGATAGCGCCGCACCCGGGCGACGAATTCTTCCACCTCCTCATCCGAAAAGGCATTGTCCAGGCTCATCATCCGCACTTCATGCGTGACCTTGGACAAGGGCGATGCCGCCACTTCATGCCCCACCTGGCGGCTGGGGCTGTCATCGCGGATCAGATGCGGGAACGCAGCCTCAAGCGCGGCGTTGCGCCGCACCAGCGCATCGTATTCAGCGTCTGATATCTCCGGCGCATCATCGGCGTGATAAAGCCGGTTGTGATGCGCAATCTGCTTTGCAAGGCGCATCAGTTCGTTGGCCGCGCCAGCTTCGGTCATTTCGGTCATGTCGATTCCCATGCGCGGGTTCTATGCCAAGGCCAGCACAGTCACCACCATCTCCTTGCGGATCCGGAAGCCCAGCGATTCGTACAGCCCGATGGCCGGGGCATTGCCGGCATAGGAATGGAGAAACGGCACTGCCCCGCGCGCGGTTATCCCCGCCATGACCTGCCGGATCAGCGCGGCGGCAAGACCCTGCCCCTGAAACTCCGGCCAGGTGCAGACCCCGGAAACTTCGTCAAAACCAGGGGCCGGAAGCATCCGTTCCCCGGCCATGGCAAGCAGCCTGCCATCGCGCCTGATCCCGTAAAACGCGCCGTAGTGCGAGGTTCGCGCACCCCAGGGGCCAGGCTCGGTAGCCAGCGCCAGTTCGGTCATCGCCGGAATGTCAGCATCACCCAGCCGCACGCATTCCGGATCGCCGGAACGCATCGGCACCGGGCTTTGCGCCACCATCTGCACCAGCGGCGCGGTGCGGATCACCTTGGTTCCCGGCGGGGCGGGCCATTCGCCCGGCTCGACCAGCCAGACCGCGCCTTCGCCGCTGCGCAGCACATCCGCCAGCGCCGCCTGCGCCTCTGGCCCATCGTCACGCGCCGCCGCGAAAGGTCCATAAGCCGGATCAATCCGCACCGCCGCACCGGTAACCGCCGCAAGATGAGCCTGCCGCCCGTGCAGCATCGACCAGACCGGGCGATCAAGCGGGTTCGCGCTCACACTCCCTCCAGCAGGCGATCCGCCTGCGCACGGGCCTCTGCGGTGATTTCCGCGCCGGACAGCATCCGGGCGATCTCCTCTTGCCGCCCGTTCGCATCAAGCAGGTGAACAGAGGTGCGGGTAACCGTGCCCTCGCTCGATTTGGCGATCACATAGTGCTGCTGCCCGCGCGCCGCGACCTGCGGACTGTGAGTTACGGCCAGCAATTGCCCGCCGCCCTGCCCGCCATGCGCCAGCCGCGCCAGCCTGTCCCCGATGGCAGAGGCCACCGCGCCGCCAACGCCCCGGTCAATCTCGTCAAAGATCACCGTCGCCGCCCCGCCCTCCTCAGCAAGGGCAACTTTCAGCGCCAGGATGAAGCGTGACAATTCGCCGCCACTGGCAATCTTGGCCAGCGGGGCAAACGGCGCGCCGGGATTGGTGCTGATCAGGAATTCCACCGCATCGACCCCGCCCGGCCCCCAGCGATCTTCGGGCAGCCGCGCAACGCTGGTCTGAAACTGTGCGGCATCAAGCTTCAGCGGGGCCAGTTCGCCCGCGACTGCCCGATCAAGCCGGATCGCAGCTTCTGCCCGTCTGGCTGACAGCGCTTCGGCCCGGTCACGGTAATCCGTCGCCGCTGCCGATGCTGCCACTTCCAGCGCGCCCAGACCAGCCTCTCCCCCTTCGATTGCATCGAGCGTCAGACGCATTTCGCGCATCCGGTGGGCAAGGTCATCAACGGTGCAGCCGTGCTTGCGGGCGGCGGCGCGCAAATCGAACAGCCGCGTCTCAATCCGGTCAAGCGCGGCGGGATCATGCGCCAGCGCCTCGCCCGCGCGTTCCAGCTTGTCCTCCGCTTCGGAAGCCTCGATCACCGCCCGGTCCAGCGCGGCCAGCGCCTCGCCCAGCAAGGGATGCTCGCCCGCGATCCGGTCCAGCCGCCGCGCGGCGCTGCGCAGGGAGGCAAGCGCCGAATCCGATCCCGCCCACAGCCGTTGCAATTCGGCCAGATCGTCCGACAGGCGCTCCCCCTTCTGCATGGCGGAACGCGCCCCCGCCAGTTGCTCCTCTTCCCCCTGCAAAGGTTCCAGCGCGGTCAGTTCGGCCAGGTGAGCCAGCAGCAGATCGCGATCGGCCGATGCCTGCGCCAGGGCTTCACGCGCCGCGACCAGTTCCGCATCGGCGGCGCGCCAAGTCTGCCACGCCGCATCGACACCCGCTGCATCCGCCCGCGCGAAGCGATCAAGCAGCAGCCGGTGGCCGCGCGGATTGACCAGCCCGCGATCATCATGCTGGCCGTGCAGTTCAACCAGATGCGGCGCCAGTTCGCGCAGCAGCGCCGCCCCGACCGGCTGATCGTTGACAAAGGCCTTTGACGCACCATCGGCCTTGAGCCGGCGTTTGATAATCAGCGGCTCGCCCGGCTCGATGTCCAGATCCGCCTCGGCCAGAATGGCGCGCACCGCCGGCGGCAGGCGATCGAATTCAAAACTGGCGGTGACGCTGGCCTGATCTTCCCCCGCGCGCAGCAGGCCGCTGTCGGCACGGTTGCCCAGCACCAGCCCCAGGGCATCGAGCAGGATCGATTTGCCCGCGCCCGTCTCACCCGTAAGCACGCCCAGCCCGTCCCCGAAATCGAGATCGAGCGCTTCGATCAGCACGATATTGCGAATGGAAAGCCGGGTCAGCATTGTCGCAGCGAATCCTAGCGAAGCGCGCCCGCCGAGTCATCCCTTCGCGGCGAATTGGCCGGCGAATTGACAACGGGGCAAGTCAGGCTTCGACCGGTTCCTCAAACGGCGGTTCCAGAACGATCGGATCGGCCAGCGTGGTCCGATCGAGCATGGCCGCCATCTCGTCACGCAGGGTCAGCATCAGGCCGCGCAGGCGGCATTCCGCTTCGGGCAGGCAATTGGCGCACTTCTCATGCGCGTTGCGCGCGGCGCAGGGAACCAGCGCCAGACTGCCGCGGGTCAGGCGGATGATATCACCATAGCGGATGTCAACCGGCGCCAGCGCCAGTTCATAACCACCATCACGCCCGCGATGGGAAATGACCAGCCCTTCACGAACCATTTCCGATAGGATCACGGTCAGGAACTTGCGCGGGATGTTCTGCGCCTCGGCAATCGCATCCAGCCGCACCGCCCCCTGCCGCCAGGTATCGGCAAGGTGTTGAAGCGCGCGGATCGTATAGCGGGTTTTCTGCGACAGCATGGGCGCGGCACATGAGCGCTTCGCCGCGCGGAATGTCAACTGTGCAAGTAGAAACTGATTGGGGGTCAGATCAGGTGTTTGCGGAAAAAGATCACCCGCTCGGTCTCTTCAAAGCCGAAACCGGCATGAAACGCTATGCCTTCCGGGTTTTCCCAATCGGTATCCGATGCCAGTTCCGCGCACCCCATGCGGCGCACCCAATCTTCAACCGCGCGGCACAGCCGGGTTGCCAGGCCCGCGCGGCGACAGGCATCCTCCACAAATATCCCTTCCAGAAACCCGACCGGAGACGAATCGCAGCCATTGACATATTCATGCCGGATCGCCGCCTCGGCAAAACCCACCGCCGCGCCATCGGGCGTGCGGGCGATCAGCGCAAGAAAGCCGGCATCTGGCCGATCAATCAGCGCGCAGATTTCCTCGCCATGTTCGGCAACGCTGGCTTCGCACCACAGGGCATGGCGCATTCGCGCCCAGTCAGGAATGTCGCGGGGGCCGGCCTGGGCGATGACAATCACCGCGCCGCCCCGCCGCGCGTCACGCCGCCTTGGTACCGGGGGCGTGCTTGTTCATCAGATCATACGCCTTCTTGTACCACTCGCTGCCCGGATAGTTGGCACCCAGCACGGCGGCGGCCTTTTGCGCTTCTTCGGGAATACCCATGGCAAGGCTGGTTTCGACCATACGGTAAAGCGCCTCGGGCGCGTGGCTGGTGGTCTGGTACGTGTCGATCACGTTGCGAAACCGCAGCGAAGCGGCCAGCCACTTGCCCGACCGTTCATAGAACCGGCCGATCTCCATTTCCTTGCCCGCGAGGTGATCGTTGACCAGGTCAAGCTTCAACCGGGCATCGTCGGCATAACGGGTGCTGGGATAGCGCCGGATCACCTCGGTCAGCGCATCCTTGGCCTGCAGGGTATCCTTCTGGTCACGCGCCACGTCGCTGATCTGCTCGTAATAGCACAGCGCGATCAGGTAATAGGCATAGGGCGCATCGCGGTTGCCCGGGTGAATCGAAAGGAACCGCTGCGATGCCTGGATCGATTTGGTGTAATCGCGCGCCGCGTAATAGGAAAACGCGCTCATCAACTGGGCACGACGCGCCCAGGGCGAATAGGGGTGCTGGCGCTCCACCTCGTCAAACAGCGCGGCGGCAACCTTGGTATCGCCGTGGTCCAGCTTGTCCTTGGCAGCGGCGTAAAGCGTATCGACATCGCGCGCGACAAAGGCCGTGTCATGAACCTTGCCCCCCCGCCCGGCACAGCCAGAGGTCAGCACCGCCGCCACCCCGGCGGCGGCAAGAAAGGCGAACTTCATGGGCGAACGGGCAGCATCACGGGCGATCATGGCGCAAGCCTATAACCAGCCCCCGCCTGAACGCCAAGTGAAGTTCGCGGGGCCATCCACATCCCGACCGTCACTGCTCCACGCACCCCGCCACGCCACCAACAGGTTGAGGAATCGCGGACAACGTCTGAGATGTCGATTGTCCGGAAACAGCGCTGGACCAACGGGTCTGCGGCGTAACTCGCGGATAGTTTTTCTGGATGGCACCGTCGCAGATGGCCAACAAACAAGCAAAGGGTCTCGGTCTCGGCCGTCGGTGCCAGGGAGCCGCTTGTCAGAAGACAGGCCTCTATTATCTGCGCGTTTTCACTCAATTGATGGTCGCGTCGAACACCATCGCGAAGGTTGCGCCTGCGGCCAGGCTGGAAGCTATGCCCGTTACGGTGGTGCCGGAATAGGACATCCCGAAAGGGTCGGACTCGTCGGTTCCCGTGTTGTCGTCATCTTCGACCGTCGCCGCCGTGGCGCAAGTTGTGCCCGAACGCATACTGCCGGAAATGAATGCGATGTTGGCTGGCAGCGGATCGGAGCTGACGATCGAGGTGGCTGGCACGGTTCCCGGGTTGGTGACCAGGATGCAATAGCGGATCGTCGCGCCGGGAATCAGCTTCGGATTGGTTGTGCCGTTTACCGGATCGCTGACCACAGAGCTGGTCTTTTGCACCGTGATCGGGATGACCCGGGTATTCGTCCAGGTACAGACAATGGCCGTATCCGCGACATTGATCGTCAACCCATCGGCAAGGTTGGTGTCAACCGCGCCTGTGCAGCTGAGGCTGGAGGCATAGTTCGCAGCGCTGCCCGAGGTATAGGTTTCCGCTATGGTCAGCGTCGATCCCACGGTGACGGTCTGGGCCGCGCCGCTATCGGTCTTGTCGGTTGCCCCTGCGGTGGACGCCAGACTGGTAAGGCCCGTTGCCGTGACGTTGACTGCATTGCCAGAGATTGCACTGACCCACGATTTGCGCAGCGTCACGGTTGGCCGCGAATTGGTCCAGCGGCAGGTAATCGCGCTGTCCATCGGCATGGTGATGGTCCGGCTCAGCCCACTGCCGCTGACCGCGATCGAGGCGCCGTTGCTGGTCTTGGTGCAGTCCAGCACCGATCCGTAATTGCTTGCCGTTCCCGACGTGAAAGCTTCGGTCAGAGTAATCGTTGCGCCGCCTGTGCCGGTGGCCGTGGCAGACGTAGCCGTGCCGCCCGCCGTGGAAGCGCCCGCCACCGCACCGCTTGCCCCGGTGATCGACAGGCTGACCGCGTTACCTGCAATGGCGTTGTTCCAGACCTTGCTCAGCGTAATGCCATAGGTTGGCGCGGAAACCGTAATGGTGACTGTGGCGGTGTTGCTGGTGCCGAGATAGCCATCGTTCAGCCGGTAAGTGAAGGTCTGGGTTCCGACAAAGCCGGCGGCCGGAGCAAAGGTGAAGGCACCATTGGCATTGGTCATTGTCAACGTGCCATTGGCCAGCGCGATCGGGGTGCCGACCGTGTAAGTCGCGCCATTGATCTGGTCTACCGTCAGGGTCTGCCCTTCCGGGTCACTGTCAGCCGTGGTCGGGTTGGCTGCGGTAACATTGCCCGTCAGCGTGGTGGCGTAAGGCGTGGTGAAACTGTCGTTTACGGCCACCGGATTTTGATTGAGCGATGTATAAATGCTGGGATTGTCAACATAACAGACGTTGCTGACGCCCGACGCTGAAGCGGTGCAGTTCCAGAAATAGAAACGAAGCTGGTAACTGCGCCCGGGAATGAGCGGCGCGGCCGTTGAAATGGTCGTGTTTACACCGGTCGAGCTGCCGGAGATGGTGGTCCCGGTGGTCGGAGTGATCGGCGTCAGCGTTGCACTGACAGGATCATAGACAGCGATAGTCATCCGCGAGGTTGAACCGTTGGCGCTGACCTGATTGAAGGTGATCCGGGTCAGCGCGAGGACGGTCGATCCTCCCACGACGAAGTCCGAATAGAAATAATCGTTGCCCGTAACAGCCGCCGCATAGGTGGTTGCAGTGACATTGTTGACCCGCTGCGCCGTCGATGATCCGATCGGCACAACCTGAAAGCCTGCGCCCGGCCCAGCCAGGTTTGAGCTTGCAGAGGTAAACCGCGGGGTCGCGCTGGACGTGTAATTGGGGTTGGGCGCAGTGAAAGGATCGCCATACCAGGCGCCTTCCCACAGTTCCGTGGTCCACAACGCGCCAGTCCAGCGGGGCAGGCGCAGCGCGGGCGCTTCAATTGATCCGGTGTAGGCCTCCAGGATCCAGTCTGCACCCTTGCCGCCGCCGGTGGCATTGGTTGAAGCCGCCACGTCAACGCCGGTCAGCCGCGCCAAGGCAGCGATGAACCTGTGGCCAATGGCGCCCTCAGCAACGTCGCAGCCGTAGATAAGGATATCCCCGCCCCGTACCAGGGCGTGGCCAATTCGCTGCATGGTCGCAGCATTGGCTTGCAGCCTTGCCGTATCATAGATTTCGCCAGCGATGTTCAATCCGCCCGTTTCGCCGTGTGTGACGATGTGTATGGACGAGATTCCTGTCTTTCCGGCAAGGCTCTGCGCGATCTGGTCAAATGCGTTGCGGCGCGGCTCCAGCGCGATCAGAACGAGATTCGGCGACTGCAGATGCAGGACCGCACGGATCAGTCCCGGATCCAGATTGGAATCATAGAATACAACGGTCTGTCCAGCCGTGGCGGTTTTCAGATCAGGTTGCGTTGCCGCGCCTTTGCCCGGCACCTGAACCAAAGCCTGCGCAGGGATCTGGTGTTCTGCCGGTTTGGGCCGAAAGGGGGCCGTTTGCACCATCCATGCCGCGGCCACGACCAATGCCCCCAGCAGCGCAAGCGCGGCGATCAGGACCCGGGCATTTGGACGAGCGAACTTCGGAACCATATCGTTTTACTTGCTTCATCGACGCAAAACCGATCCGCGCAGATGATCCTGACCTCCAAATTCGTGATTCATTTACGGAACAAAAAGCGGCGTTCCGGCATACTAACCCGATGCGGTTAACGGCACGTTGCGAATCGCCACTTTTTAGGATGTTAGACGTTAATCAGCGCCTGAACCCGCACCGATCAGCAAACCGGACCGACGACCGGCATTGAAGCGCCCGCCATGGCCCAGAGCGAAAGCGATGCCGGCAGCTGCTGCCGGTCAGACCTCTTCCGTGCCGCGCGACCGCATTCCCGTCACCGTTTGTGGTACAAACGTCGCTTGGGCGCGGTCACTCCTCGCCCATCCGCAGCGCCGCGATGAACGCTTCCTGGGGGATCTGGACGTTGCCGTATTCGCGCATCCGGGCCTTGCCCTTCTTCTGCTTTTCCAGCAGCTTTTTCTTGCGGGTTATGTCGCCGCCATAGCATTTGGCGGTCACGTCCTTGCGCATCGCGCTGATGGTTTCTCGCGCCACCACCTTACCACCAATAGCGGCCTGGATCGGGATCTTGAACAGGTGGCGGGGGATCAGGTCTTTCAGGCGTTCGCACATGTGGCGGCCGCGCTCTTCGGCCACGGAGCGGTGGACGATCATCGACAGGGCGTCGACCGGCTCGTTATTGACGAGGATGCTCATCTTGACCAGATCGCCTTCGCGCAGGCCGATCTGCTCGTAATCGAAGCTGGCATAACCGCGGCTGATCGATTTCAGCCGGTCATAGAAATCGAACACCACTTCGTTGAGCGGCAGTTCGTAAGTCACCTGGGCGCGGCCGCCGACATAGGTAAGATCGGTCTGGATGCCGCGGCGATCCTGGCACAGCTTGAGGATGGAACCGAGGTATTCATCCGGGGTGTAGATCACCGCCTTGATCCACGGTTCATCAATCTGTTCGATCCGGCTGGGATCGGGATAGTCCGCCGGGTTGTGCAGCAGGATTTCGCGCGCGTCATCGGTCTTCGATTTGCGGAGCTGGATGCGATAGACCACCGACGGCGCGGTGGTGATCAGGTCCAGATCGTATTCGCGGGTCAGGCGTTCCTGAATGATTTCCAGGTGAAGCAAGCCAAGGAAACCGCAGCGGAAGCCGAAGCCGAGGGCGGCGCTGCTTTCCATCTCGAAGCTGAATGACGCATCGTTGAGGCGCAGCTTGGCGATCGATTCGCGCAGCTTTTCAAAGTCTGCCGCGTCGACGGGGAACAGGCCGCAGAACACCACCGGCTGCACTTCCTTGAAACCGGGCAGCGGCGTGGCCGCCCCGTTTTTGACCGTGGTGACGGTGTCGCCCACCTTGGCCTGGGCAACTTCCTTGATCTGGGCGGTGATGAAGCCGATCTCGCCCGGGCCGAGTTCGGGCAGGTGTTCGATCTTGGGGGTCATACAGCCGACCCGGTCAATCAGGTGTTCGGTGCCGCCGGCCATGAATTTGACCTGGAGGCCCTTTTTGATCACCCCATCGATCACCCGGACCAGGATGACCACGCCGAGGTAGGGATCGTACCACGAATCGACCAGCATGGCCTTCAGCGGCGCATCGCGGTCACCCTTGGGCGGGGGGATACGCTGGACCACGGCCTCCAGCACTTCGGCGATGCCGATGCCGGATTTGGCGCTGGTGAGGACGGCGTTGCTGGCGTCAAGGCCGATGATCTCCTCAATCTCGGCCTTGACTTTTTCGGGTTCGGCGGCGGGCAGATCGATCTTGTTGATCACGGGGACGATTTCGTGATCATGCTCAATCGACTGGTAAACGTTGGCCAGCGTCTGCGCCTCAACCCCTTGCGCGGCGTCAACCACCAACAGCGCGCCCTCGCAGGCGGCAAGGCTGCGCGAGACTTCATAGGCGAAATCGACGTGGCCGGGGGTGTCCATCAGGTTCAGCTCGTATTCGAGCCCGTCCTGCGCGGTGTATTTGAGGCGGACGGTCTGGGCCTTGATGGTGATCCCGCGCTCCTTCTCAATGTCCATGTTATCAAGGACTTGCGCGCTCATTTCGCGGTCAGTCAGCCCGCCGGTGAACTGGATCAGCCGGTCAGCCAGAGTGCTTTTGCCATGGTCGATATGGGCAATGATGCTGAAGTTGCGGATACGCGAAAGATCGGTCATCCCGCGCCCTTAGCCGCAGTCCCGCCCGCTGTCAGCCCTATCGCGTGTCAGGCGAATTTGGGCATCTTGTGCTTGGCCTCAACCTGTCCGAATTTGGGCAGCGTGATGGCCCCGCCGGGTTGCTGCATCAGTTGCATCGGATATTGCCCCGGCGGCAGTGCCGCCAGCGGCATTCCGGCCTGGGCCAGGACATAAGGCGACACACGGTGCCGGGTACACAGGCCGCCCGCCCCGTCGTCAACCAGATGGTGTTCGAATTCGAGCCCCTGCATCGCTCCGGCCGAGCGGCGAACCACCGCAACCGCGAGCTGCCCTTCGCCGAAATCCACCACAAATTGCGTACCGATCGGCACGTCGACCAGCCCTTCAAGCATACAGCCGCTGCGCGAAAGGTTGCGCATTGTCACGTCATAACGATGATCTTCGTGGATCAGCCCGACCTTGCGCAGCACCGTGCGCCGTTCGGGGCGATACTTGCTCGGCCCGTCAGGTTCGATGACCCAATCACCACTCAACATGGCATCACACACGTCATCGATCGGCACAGCAGAGGCGTAGATAAACCCCTGAATCTGGCCAACCCCCAGCCGCCGCATCTCTTCCAGTTCGTCGTGCGCCTCTATTCCTTCTGCCGTCGTGTCCATGTTCAGCGCTTCAGCCAGACTGACGATCGAGGCGATGATCGCGGCGTTGCGGTTTCCTTCCTCGGTCACACCCTGAATGAAGGCCTTGTCGATCTTGATCTTGTCGAACGGCGCGTGCTGCAGATAGCTGAGCGAGGAATAACCGGTGCCGAAATCATCCAGCGCCAGACGCACGCCGAGCATTTTCAGCTGGGTGAACATATCGTCTGTTGCCGCGCGATCACCCAGAAAGATTGACTCGGTCAGTTCCAGTTCAAGCCGCTCGGGCGGCAGTTCGGAATGTGCCAGCGCCTGGGCCACAAGGGACGAAAACCCCGGATTGGCGAATTGAGCCGCCGAAACGTTGACTGCAACCTTGACATTGCCAGGCAGTCTTGCACCGTCGATGCAGGCCTGCTTGAGTACCCAATCACCAAGCGCGCCGATCAGGTTGGCTTCTTCGGCAATCGGAATGAACACGCCGGGAGAAACTTCTCCCAACTCAGGATGCGCCCAGCGGGCCAACGTTTCCAGCGATACCACGGTGTTGGTCCTGGCATCGACAATCGGCTGGAAAACAACGCGCATCTGGTCGTTGGCCAACGCGTCGCGCAGATCTTCCTCGATCTGGCGGCGCCGTTCGGCCTCACTGTGCAGGTCGCTTGAATAGAAGCGGAACTGGCCGCGCCCGCCACCCTTTGACGCATAAAGCGCAAGGTCAGCCGAGCGAACGAGTTCTTCGGAGGAAACACCATCATATGGCGCGATCGCGATACCCACCGATGCACCGATCACACACCGGCTGCCGTCGATCTGATAGGGCTGCGAGAGCATGGTGATCACCGATTTGGCAATTTCGCCAAGCCGCCCCCGATCGTCCACGTCGGGCAGCATGATTTGAAATTCGTCACCGCCAAGCCGGCCGATTTCGCAATTCTTTTCGGCAATCACGCGTTGCAGCCGCTGCGCGACCTGCTTCAGCAGTTCGTCTCCTGCAGGGTGTCCCAGTGTATCGTTGACCTGCTTGAACCGATCGAGGTCAAGCATCATCACCGCACACGATCGCTTGGCAGCTTTGTATGCCGTCAGCGTCGCTCCAAGCCGTTTGCCCATGCGGTGCCGGTTGGCCAGTCCGGTAAGGGAATCGTATTGCGCCAGGCGTGAGGCATCGCGCTGACTCTGCCGAACCGCGGTGACGTCGACACCGTTGCCGCGATAACCGTTGAATGTCCCGTCCGGCCCGAATTGCGGGCGACCTGCAATCGACCACCACACCGATGCAGTATCGGTTGCCGCCCTGACCTGTAGCCCGGTGAAGGTCTTGCGTGCGCTGAAGATCAACGGAAGGGTGCGCTCGCTGCCGTCATCGTCATCGCGTTCCAGCACGAAAAGCGATTGGATCGGCAAGCCGAGCAGTTCACTGCGCGCCGTTCCGATCTTTTGCGCAACCACATCGGAAATGTAGGAAATCCGCCCGTCCTTGTCCGACGCCCAGAACCAGCCGATGCCTGATTCTTCGTAGTCGCGCATCAGCAGCAGCGCCTGGTCAACCTCGTGGCTGCTCAGCCGCGTGGGCGCACGCGTGTTGCCCCTGCCCGATCCGAGCAGGTTCTTGAAGCGGCCCAACGCGGTGTCACCTGGTGTCGTCATTTTCCTCTGGCACGCCAGCCGTCTGGAGTTACGGCAGATTTATTGGAAATAGCCGAACATGGTTTCGAAATGGCTAATGCGGTGATTGCTTCCGCAGCCAAATTCACGCGATTTTTTTGAGACCGATTCCGCTTCGCGAAGGTACCGACTGGTTATGGGAAAGCGCGCCGATCCTTCCCCCCTGGTCAAGTGCCAGGGGCACGGAGAACTCCACCCCCATCCGATCTTCCTGGCACCAGCGCGCCGTCGCGGTAACCACCTGTCCTTCAGTCAGCATTATCCGGAATATCGTGCCCGGCGGAACGTTCCACAGACCCTCCACCAGAGCCCCCGTCGAAGAGATATTGCGGATCGTGCCGTGATAGCCCT
Source organism: Pseudomonadota bacterium (assembly GCA_018240895.1). Lineage (GTDB taxonomy): Bacteria > Pseudomonadota > Alphaproteobacteria > Sphingomonadales > Sphingomonadaceae > Novosphingobium. The sequence goes on from JAFEEX010000039.1 coordinate 15,743, forward strand.
GCCCCCCGTGATCGAGCAGAATTTTGCGCAGCATGGTATGGCGAACAGCGCGCGCTGCACGTGGGCCTTTGGCGATCGCCGTGGTTCCGACCCGCAATTTCTCGCTCGCCTGATCCAGGCTGAGTGGCCTTTCGTAGATGTAACCCTGGACGTGGCTGCAGCCGAGCATCCGCACCAGATCAAGTTCGTCCAGCGTTTCCACACCTTCTGCAGTCGTCTCCATCCCAAGCGCTTCGGCAAGACTGACGATCGAGGCGATGATCGCGCCATTCCTGCTGCCGGTAATGGTCGCACCGCGCACAAAACTCTGATCGATCTTGATCTTGTCAAACGGAGCCTTCTTCAGATAGCCAAGCGAAGAATAGCCGGTGCCAAAATCATCCAGTGCCAGACGCACGCCGATCCGCTTGAGCGCGGCGAACATGGCATCGGTGCCTTCGTCATCGTTCAGAAAGACGCTTTCGGTAATTTCCAGCTCAAGCCGCGCCGGTTCCACTTGCGCCGTGGCCAGGGCATTGGTGATCACCGTCGGCAAGTTTGGGTTGGCGAACTGCAACGGCGACACGTTGACCGCAACCCGGACCGATTCCGGCCAGCCTGCAAGATCATGGCACGCCGTCCGCAGCGCCCACTCGCCAATTTGGGCAATCAGGCCGGAATCTTCGGCAATCGGAATGAATTTGGCGGGTGACATCGGCCCGCGTTGCGGGTGGTTCCAGCGCAGCAGCGCCTCAAACCCGGTGATCCGTTCGGTCGAGGTGTGAACCACCGGCTGGTAATACAATTCCAGCCCGCCCTGGGCCAGCGCATCGCGCAAATCCTGTTCAAGCTGGCGCCGTTCTTCCGCATCGCTGTGCAGGTCCGAAGCGTAGAAATGGTGGCGGCCGCGGCCGCCGTCCTTGGCCGCGTAAAGCGCCAGATCGGCATTGCGGATGATCGCTTCCGAAGTGACGCCGTCATCCGGAGATATCGCGATGCCGATCGATGCCCCGATCATTACCCGGTGTCCCTCGATCGAATAGGGCTCGGACAGGTCGTGAATGATGCGCCGCGCCAACTGGGCAAGGTCTTCGCGGCGGTGGTGGCCGGCCAGTACGACCTGGAATTCATCCCCGCCCAGGCGTCCGACCCGTCCGAATTGGCCAACCGCGCGCTCCAGACGGGCGGCAACCTGGGTCAGCAGGTTGTCGCCCGCCGGATGGCCCATGGTATCGTTGACCTGCTTGAACCGGTCGAGATCAAGCAGGAACACCGCGCAAGCGCGGTGATCGATGTTGGGCGCGTTGAGGATCTTTTCAAGCGTCTGCGACATCTGCAGCCGGTTGGCGAGCCCGGTAAGCGAATCGTAATGAGCCAGGCGCGCAGCGTGCTCCTCAGACCTGCGCTTTTCAGTCAGATCGTTACCGGAACCGCGAAATCCCAGAAAGTTGCCGAACCCGTCATAGACCGGCCGCCCACTGAGCGACCACCAGCGTTCCTCGTTCTGGACTGCCGCGCGCAGCGCAAGATCCGAAAATGCTGATCGCGCGGAGAGCTGAAAGGCCAAAGTGCGCTCGTTTTCCTGCCCCTCGGCCTCAAACAGGTCCGAAATTGATCGGCCGACCAATTGGTCCATCGGTCGATCAAGGGTTTCGCCCACGGTCGGCGAAAGATAAACGATTGCGCCGCGCCGGTCGGTTTCCCAGAACCAGCCCCGTCCGGTCTGTTCGTAATCGGTCAGAATTTCTTCCGCACGCTTTCGCGCCCGTTCGCGCTCGCGCTTTTCCCGCTCCCTGTCGCTGTCAATTTCCGCATGGCGAATGGCGGCAAAGAACCCCACCGCAGCCCCAATCGCCAGCGCCACCGCAGCGCCGCTGGAGGGTGTGACAACCGTCACCCCGCACCACAGTGCTACGATTGCGAAAATGATTCCGGTGACGCGGCGGTTCTGAATGATGCAGGCCAGGGAACTGACAATGATCAGGGTTCCGATCGAGTCCTTCCAGCTCAGATGCAGATGATCCGTCCAGCGCGCCGCCCCCAGGCCAAACAACATCATCGGTGACGCAATCATCACGAACGCCAGCAGTATTCGCGAATAACGCTTGTGCGCGATGCGCTGCTCGAAGCGCACGGCGAACGGCGTCAAGGCTGCAATCGTCACCGCTATGACAAACATGACAACCGTCGAAATTCTCGGCAAGGTAACCGTGGTGATCGCATTGAGGGCGATCGCGCCGATCATGACGGGCGCCATCAATCTCCAGTTTGGCTCGATCAATCCACGCGACGTATCCCAGCGCGCTTCCGGCCGGCGGCGGCGGGGGTTAGCTGGCAGGTTTTGGGGCTCCGCGTCATCCGGCCCACATTCCGCCCGTTCCGCAAGCGCGCTTTCGCCTGCGTACCGTTCAAGCACGGCCGATTCGGTCGTATCCTGTCTTGCAGGCTGGGCAGACATGGACGCACAAATGCCGCGCAGGCTTTGAAATTCCGTTAAATTTACCATTCCGTGCGGCGTTGCGCCTCGGTTATGGCAAGGCCCTCAGACGCTTGCCATGTCTGCGTGCGATGTGCATTCTACCAGACCAAACACAACTGACCGGGGCAAAATAATGACCAAGGGCAACTCTCCGCTGGAAAACGAAGCGGCTCAATCGACAACCGCCCTGGGTCCGCTCGTCGGCCTTGCGAGGGAGGACTTTGTGGGCGCAGTGGCGTTGCTGTTGCGCGAAACCGCGACCGATCCGGTGCGCACTTTCAAACATATGCAGGGTTTCAACGAAGACGTGGTGAAAATCTTCACCGGCAAGTCTGAGCTCGCGCCCGATCCCAAGGACAAACGGTTTCGTGATCCAGCCTGGCAATACAATCCGTTCTTCCGCGCGGGCGCGCAGTATTATCTGGCCATCCAGAAGGGCATGAAGGGCTGGCTGGAAGACCTTGAACTGGACGAGCTTGAGCGGGACCGAGCCAACTTCATCTCCAACGTCATCATTGACAGCCTTGCCCCGACCAACACCCTGATCGGCAACCCTTCCGCGCAAAAGCGGCTGATCGACAGCGGCGGCCTGTCATTGATCAAGGGACTTAAGAACGCTTACGGCGACATGGTCCACAACAAGGGCATGGTCAGCCAGGTTGACAAGAAGCCGTTCAAGCTGGGTGAAAACGTCGCGACATCAAAAGGCAATGTGGTTTTTCGCAACGCGATGATGGAACTGATCCAGTATGCTCCTACCACTGAACAGGTCTATGAAATCCCGCAGCTGACAATCCCGCCGCAGATCAACAAGATGTATATCAATGACCTGTCGCCCGAAAAGTCGGTGGTGAAGTGGCAGGTTGATAACGGCATTCAGACCTTTGTAATCAGCTGGAAAAATCCGGCAAAGGACGATGGCCACTGGAACATGGCCGATTACATCGCGTCCTGCCGGACCGCGATTGACGTGATCTGCGAGATTACCGGCGCGAAGAAGGTCAATGTCTCGGGCGGATGCTCGGGCGGGCAGACCACCGCGATGCTGGCCAGCAAGATGGCCGCCGATGGCGATGACCGGCTGGGGACCGTCACCCTGATGGTCTGTGTGCTGCACCCCAAGCAGAACGACATTGAAGCCGGGTCACTGATGACGGAAAACGGCCTGAAACTGGCCAAGCAGCGCGCAGCGAAGAAGGGCATCATCCAGGGCAACGATCTGGCGCGCGGCTTTGCCTGGCTGCGCCCGAACGACCTGATCTGGAACTATGTCATCAACAATTACCTGATGGGTGATGATCCCCCAGCCTTTGACGTGCTGTTCTGGAACGCGGATGCCACCAACCTTTCGGCGGCGCTGATGGGGGACTTTCTGGACATCTTTGAAACGCTGGCCTTCACCCGCAAGGGCGAGGTGGAAATGGTGGGCCACAAGGTGGACCTGTCCAAGGTGAAGAGCGACCTGTTCATTCTTGGCGGGGTGACGGATCACATCACCCCCTGGCGCGCCTGTTACCGGTCAACCCAGCTGTTCGGGTCCAAAGACGTGACCTTCGTGCTCAGCCAGTCCGGGCATATGCAGGCCATTCTCAACCCGCCAGGCAACCCCAAGGCGAAATATTTTGTGTCGAAAAAGCCGGGCCATCCGCCCGCCGATGTTGACGATTGGCTTAAGGGCGCGGAGGAAGTGGCCGGAAGCTGGTGGCCGTACTGGATGGAATGGGTGCAGAAGCGATCGGGAAAACAGAAGCCTGCGCCAAAGGCACTGGGCAGCAAACAGCACCCGCCGCTTGAATCCGCCCCTGGCCTCTACGTGCTGGATCAGGCGTGAATGGTCGGGCGTGAAAGACCAAGAATGAAGGGATCGCGAGTGAGCGACAAGTTGACGGCGGAATTCTCGATGGAAACGGTTGGCGGGCGCACCCTTAGGGTCGCCCGCTGGCGCTGGGATGAACCGAGCGAACACCCCCCGATCCTGTTCTTCAACGGCATTGGCGCCAATATCGAAGCAGTCGCGCCGCTGGCCGAGGCGTTGACCGAACGGGCGTTCATCATGTTCGATATGCCCGGCGTTGGCGGCAGCCCGGAACCGCTGGTTCCCTATAACCCCTTCACCATGAGCTGGACCGCCAAGGAGCTGCTCAAGCGCTTCGGCGCCGATCTGGTTGATGTGATGGGGGTATCGTGGGGCGGCGCGATGGCGCAGCATTTCACCTTGCAGCACCCCGGCACCGTGCGCCGGCTGATCCTGGCGGCCACCACCGCGGGCATGATCATGGTCCCCGGCAATCCTGCCGCGCTGACCAAGATGGCCAACCCCCGCCGCTATGTCGATGCCGCCTTCATGGAAGAACATTTCCGCACGCTTTATGGCGGGCTGACCGGCGGCAAGGCTGAGCATATTGGCCGGCTGACCCCGCCCACCCCGCGCGGCTATCTTTACCAGCTGTTGTGTATGCTGGGGTGGACCAGCGTGCCGATGCTGCCGTTCCTGCGAAAGGACGTGCTGATCATGATGGGGGATGAAGACCAGATCGTTCCGCTGACCAATGGCCGGTTGCTGGAATCGCTGATCCCCAACAGCCGGTTGGAGATATTCGAAAATGGTGGCCACCTGTTCATGCTGACACACCGCGAACAGACGATTTCCTCCATTCGCGGGTTTCTTGATGCGCCCGACCGGGAAGACCGGGAGGCAGCCTGACCCCATGCGGCATATCGCGATCATCGGCTCCGGTCCCGCAGGGTACTACACGGCCGAGGCCGCACAAAAGCATTGGGGCGATGATGTACGGGTGGACATATTCGATATGCTGCCCGTGCCCTATGGCCTGATCCGCACCGGGGTCGCGCCGGATCATCAGTCAATCAAGGGCGTGTCCCGCCGCTATGAAAGCACCGCGCTGTCGGACAATGTCCGCTTTGCCGGCAACGTGATGATCGGCCGGGACGTGTCGGTTGAAGAACTGCAATCGTTTTACGATGCGGTGGTTCTGGCAACCGGCGCGCCGCATGATCGCAAGCTTGGCCTTGCGGGCGAGGATTTGCCCGGCGTCTATGGCAGCGCCGCCTTCGTCGGCTGGTACAACGGCCACCCGCAATTTGCCGGGCTCGATCCGGATTTGTCGGGTCACACTGCCATAGTGATCGGCATGGGCAACGTCGCGCTGGATGTAGCGCGCATCCTGGCCAAGACGCCCGATGAATTTGCCGGAAGCGATATCGTTGCTCACGCGCTTGATGCGCTGCGCGGTTCGGCCATCCGGCGCATCGTGATCGTAGGGCGGCGCGGCCCGCACCAGATCATGATGACGCCCAAGGAACTGGGCGAACTGATGCACCTGCACCGCGCCGCGCCGCGCGTCGATCCCGCAGACCTGCCCGAAGAGGGAGAGGACGCGCTGCTGGAGCCGGGGTCACGCAAATCGGTCAACCACCTGCGCAGCTTCGCGGCCATTCCCGAAAGCCACTACGCCGATACCCCGGTCGAGATCGAGTTTGATTTCTTCGCCAATCCCCGCGCGATCATCGGCACCTCACGGGTTGAAGGGCTCGAGGTGGAACGCACCGCGCTGGAGGCTGGACGAGCGGTTGGAACCGGCGAAACCTATGTCATCCCGGCCAGCCTGATCGTTGAATGCATCGGTTATCAAACATCGCCGATCCCCGGCGTTCCGTTTGACGAACGCGCCGGGCGTTTTCCCAATGACGAGGGACGCATCCTGCCGGGTCTCTATTGCGTCGGCTGGGCCAGGCGCGGGCCGAGCGGCACGATCGGCACCAACCGCCCCGACGGCTTTGGCGTGGTTGAGAAAATCGCCGAAGATATCGGCGCAGGTTCCAGCAAGCGCGGCCGTGCCGGATTTGATCAACTGGCCGAGGCGCGAAAGCTTGAAGTTGTAACCTTCCGCGACTGGAAGAAGATCGAAGCCCAGGAAGAAGCCCGCGCCCGTGATGGCGCACCGCGGGAAAAATTCGTCGATGTCAACGCGATGATCAGGGCGCGCGGGGACTAGGCCGTGAGTTCGCCGGGCAGGTGGACAAATCCGGAGCGTCGGGAACGTCAGCAATGCCATCTTGTCCGACAAAGCTGACATTCCGGATTCGATAACAATGCGGTCGTTCGGCGCTTAATATGAAACGTCCAATAGCCGACATTTTCGCGTCAATGCATACCATACTGTCGAGTCTTGAACTCTCGCACTCGGGACTTCATATTGTGAGCGCTGACTTTGGCGGTGATCGGGACAGGCGGCGCGTCCGTTGTGACCATGACTCATTGCCACGGCGAGGCGACGACTCAGGTTGACGCCAAGTATGCGCGGCACGGGCCATTTGGAACCGCTGCGAGGTTTAGCGCCGATCCGTCTGACGAGTTTAAGCTAACTGTAACCTTTACCACATCGGGTATCTGTCGGGCAGTTAGTAGCATTAATTTGGAGGGCGGGCGGAAGCCGGTTGCGCGATCTCGTCGCTTGCCAGCGCCCCCAAAAAGGGTAGCATCGGGTGAGAGGTGAGAACATGCGAAGGACATGCAAAAACGTGCCAACTTGTCGGCACGGAACGTCAAGCGGGCGCTGATTATTCGCCGCCTTCTTGCCGGACTGACTTTGGCGGTGATCGGGACAGGCGGCGCGTCCGTTGTGACCATGACTCATTGCCACGGCGAGGCGACGACTCAGGTTGACGCCAAGTATGCGCGGCACGGGCCATTTGGAACCGCTGCGAGGTTTAGCGCTCCGTCAGATGGGTCTGGTTTACCGACAGGACCCGCAAGACGTGTTTTCGAAGCTACGTAGAGCCGTTCACAAATCTTCCAACCTTGAAGACGCTTGGCGGGTAATTTACCGCAACGGCAAGTTCTCCAATTCTGAAGACGTTCGGCAAGCGATCGAGCGCTTTTCCGAAGACCCGGCTGGCAATCTCCGATCAATACAGCGCCGCCTTTCGCGCGGAACGTTCGACTTTGGGCAGGCCAGAGGAGCGCCGATTCAAAAGCGCGATGGAAAGGGCAATCTCACGGGAAAAATTCGCCCGATTGTCATCGCGTCGCTTGAGGCCCGAGTTGTGCAAAGGGCAATTCTCAATGTCTTGGTCGAAATTCCGGCACTCAAGCCCTACGCAAACACGCCCTATAGTTTTGGCGGGTTACGCAAAGCTGGCGCGGGTGACAGAGCTAGGGGCGATGACGTATCGGCAGTACCCGCTGCGATCAAGGCCGTGCTTGATGAGATCGGTCGAGGAGCAGGCTGGATCGCGGCTGCGGATATCACTGGCTTCTTCACCAAGATTCCAAAGCCAACGGTGACAGGCATAATCTGCGGCGCGATCAAAGATGATGATTTCATGGCGCTGCTTGAGGCTGCCATCAGCGTTGAACTGGCGAACTTGAGCGAGTTGCGGAAATTCGCTGATCAGTTTCCAATCGAAGATATTGGCGTTGCGCAAGGTAATTCCTTGTCCCCCTTGCTCGGCAACATCCTCCTCGCGGAATTTGATAACGCGATGAACGAAGGGGATAGCCGCTGCATTAGATACATCGACGACTTCGTCATTCTCGCCCCAACAAGGAAGGCAGCTGACGCACGCCTCCGCAAGGCCAAAAGGCTGCTGAAGGAGTTCGAAATGGAACTCGCGCCCGAGAAATCGTCGAGGCAGGCGCATGAGGTGAGTAAGGGCCTTGAGTTTTTGGGGATCGAGATATCGCCAGGCTTTGTTCGCCCCGCCAAGAAGGCGCGCACCAAATTTCTCGCTTCAATCGACACGCAGTTTGAAGCAAGTAAGACTGCAATCACGGGTCTTCGCCATGGCCATAAACTTGATCCAAAGTTAGCTCTGATCGCGACGCTCAAGCGGATTGACGGCATGATAGACGGTTGGGGCAAACATTACTGGTTCTGCAATGATCGACAGCTATTTCGAGCCATCGATGAAAAGGTTCGCTCGGCTATCGGCGCATATCTGGGAGCCTACTCCGACACACGGGGTCGATTGCCCGAAGGAAAGGAGCATTTGCCTCTCGGTTTGGCGGAGCTTGGCGAAATGGAACGTAGTCCGTTTGTATATCCCAAGCTAGCTGCAACAACCGTTGTGGAACGAAGCAGTTAGAAATTGATGTCCGGATTTCTGAGTCTTACTTCAGAAGCGAACAGTCCACTCCCCCACCATTCCAGACAGACCACCCCCATTCGCCCGCGCATTCTGCTCACCCGGCCTGCAAACCATGCAGCAACACCCTTGCCCTGACGCCCCACCCATGATTTAATCGTCCGGTTAAGCGGTGACAGAATCGCCGCATCGGGAGTGTGCCATGCCTGCCTATGACCTGATCATCCGCAATGGAACCATCGTTGACGGAACCGGAGCCGCCCGCTTTGCCGGCGATGTCGCAGTGAAGGACGGGTTGATTGCGGCGGTGGGGACAGTCCACGGCGATGCCGCGCAGGAAATTGATGCGAAAGGCAGGATTGTCGCGCCGGGCTGGGTTGACGTTCACACCCATTATGATGGCCAGGCCACGTGGGACGCGGAAATGGCCCCGTCCAGCTGGCACGGCGTCACCACCGTAATCATGGGCAACTGCGGCGTGGGTTTTGCCCCCGCCGCGCCCGATCGCCACGGCTGGCTGATCGGCCTGATGGAGGGGGTGGAGGACATTCCCGGCACGGCCCTGGCCGAAGGGATGAAGTGGGATTGGGAAACCTTCCCCGAATACCTCGACGCGCTGGAGCGGCTGCCCCGTGCGGTTGATGTCGGCACTCACGTTCCCCACGGCGCGGTGCGCGCCTATGTGCTGGGCGACCGGGAAATGCCCGGCGCGGTTCCCACGGCTGACGACATAGAAAAGATGGCGGCGATTGTTGAGGACGGGGTCCGGGCCGGGGCGCTGGGCTTTTCCACCAGCCGCACCGTGCTGCACCGCTCAATCGAAGGCGAAGTGGTGCCCGGCACCACGGCCACCAAGGAAGAGCTGATCGCAATCGGCCGGGCCATGGGCCGGGCGGGCCACGGCGTGTTTGAAATGGCCAGCGATATGCGCCGCGAATGGGATGAATTCGGCTGGATGGGGCAGATGAGCCGCGAAACCGGGCTGCCCTGCACCTATGCCGCGCTGCAATCCATCGCCAAGGAAATGCCGCTGGAGGAACAGATCGCGGCGATGCGTGCTGAAAACGACAACGGCGCCAATATCGTGGCGCAGATCGCACTGCGCGGTAATGGCATCATCATGGCCTGGGAGGGGACGGTTCATCCCTTCCGTTTCCGCCCAAGCTGGAATGCGATTGCCGAGCTGCCCTGGGCGGAGCAGCGCGCCAAGCTGCTTGATCCTGCGTTCAAGGCGCAACTGCTTTCCGAAACGAACGACCTGTCCGAAGTGCCGGTCGATATCGTCGGCCTGATCATGGTGGTCTGCGGCGGCTGGACCATGCAGTTCGAAATGGACCCGGACTTCGATTATGAACCGCAGGCCGATGAAAGCATTGCCGCCCGCGCCGCCGCAGCGGGGGTCAGCGGTGATGAATATGCCTATGATCTGCTGTGCCGCGATGATGGCAAGGGCTTCATCTATCTGCCGATCCTCAACTATGCTGACGGCAACCTTGATTTCCTGGAAGCGTTGCAGGCAAGCGACGATACGGTCAATTCGCTGTCGGATGGCGGGGCCCATTGTGGGACGATCTGCGACGCCGCCAGCCCAACCTTCATGCTCCAGCACTGGGTGCGGGACCGCAAGCGCGCCCAAAACCGCGCCAATGGGCGGATCACGCTGGAACAGGCGATCAAGCGCCAGTGCCGCGATACCGCGCGGCTTTATGGCCTGGACGATCGCGGGATTATCGCGCCGGGATATCTGGCTGACCTAAACGTGATCGACATGGACGCGATCAAGCTGGGCAAGCCGTGGCTGGCCTTTGACCTGCCGGCCGGCGGAAAGCGCCTGTTGCAGCGCGCCGAGGGGTATGACTGCACGATCAAGGGCGGGGTTGTGACGTTCCTCGGCGGCGAATGGACCGGGGCAACGCCGGGCGGCCTGATCCGCGGACCGCAGCAGGTTGCGCTGGCGGAAGCGGCGGAATGAGCCAGCGCGCGGTTCGCGTCGGCTCGCCCGCCAGTCTCGACACCCTGCTGCCCGCGGCGGCGGATGATCCGGGCCAGCCCGGCCCCGGCGAAATCCGCGTCAGGCTGGCGGCGTCATCGTTGAACTACCACGATTTCGCGGTGGTGACGGGGATGATCCCCGCCGAGGCCGGACGCATCCCGATGTCGGACGGTGCCGGAACGGTTGAGGCGGTGGGTGAAGGCGTCAGCGAGTTCAAGGCCGGCGATGCCGTTGTCTCCACCTTCTTTCCCGACTGGATCGACGGTGCACCGCCCGTCACCGCCTTCAAGGGCGTGCCCGGTGACGGAATAGACGGCTATGCGCGTGAGGTGGTGGTTACCCCGGCGCACTGGTTCACCCGCGTTCCAGCCGGCTACAGCCATGCAGAGGCCGCAACCCTCACCTGCGCCGGCCTCACCGCATGGCGCGCGCTGTTTGTTGACGATGCGGTGAAGCCCGGATCGACCGTGCTGGTACAAGGCAGCGGCGGGGTTTCCATCTTCGCGCTGCAATTCGCCAAGGCCGCCGGCGCGCGCGTGATTGCAACCTCCTCGTCGGACGAGAAGCTGGAGCGGCTGAAAGCGCGCGGCGCGGATGAGTTGATCAACTACCGCGAAACACCGGCCTGGGGAATGAAGGCGCTGGAACTGACCGGCGGCGTGGGTGTCGATACCGTGGTCGAAATCGGCGGATCGGGCACGCTTGACCAGTCGATGATGGCCACCCGCGTTGGCGGCCACGTCGCCCTGATCGGCGTGCTTGCAGGCTTTGCCGGGCCGGTGCAGACCGCCCTGCTGATGGCAAAGAACCTGCGCGTCCAGGGCCTGACCGTGGGCAGCCGCACCCAGCAACTGGCGATGATCGCGGGGATTGAGGCGAACGGGATCAAGCCCGTGATTTCCAATCACTTCCCGCTGGAACGACTGGCCGATGCCTTCAGGCATCAGGCGGCGAATGGGCATTTCGGCAAGATCGTCGTGGACATTTAGCCAAGAGGTATTGTCGCCCCGCCCAGCATCATTCGCGGATCATCCTTGTGAACCTTGGCCGCGCCCCATGTGCCATCGGGACGACGCCCCGTAACGACAATCTCACTGTCATCCACCGGTCCCAAATCCACTTCGCGGTCGGGCAGCATGACGATGACCTTGCTGCCGATCGAAATCAGGACTTGCCTGTTTTGCTGGAATGCAAGCGCGGCAAGGGCTTTGATGTCGCCATACCAGGGCTGCTCGCGCCAACGGCCCGGCGCACCGGGATCGACCGTGAAATTGATGCGAAAGTCCAGTTCGCTGATGATGACAATTCGCGATCTGGCCGGATGCCAATGTTCGGGCACAGCATCCCAGACCAAGTACCCGCAATGGAATTCTGCACAGCGATCGGGCCGCTGGGAATAGATTGCGCAGCCCTTGCCTGGAACGCAGTGCCGGCACCATTGCCCCTTGGCACTATCCGTTTCCGGTATTCGCAACACCTTGCAGCATAGCGTGCAGGTTCCGCAACTGCGGCCCGTGATTGTGGTGCCTTGGCCGGCCGTCACACCCGCATCGGCATCAGCACGTAAAGCGCGGGGCTCTTCTCGTCCTGGCGGATCAGGGTTGGGGCACCGGCGTCGGCGAGGTGAAGCTCAACCGTGTCGCCCTCGATCTGGCCAAGGATGTCCTTGAGATAATTGGCGTTGAAACCGATTTCAAACCCTGTTGAGCTGTAATCCGCCGGCACCTCTTCCGCTGCCGTGCCGTTGTCTGGCGAAGTCACCGAAAGGGTGACCTTGTCATTTTCCAGCGCCATCTTGACCGCGCGGGTCTTTTCCGTGGCGATGGTGGCCACACGGTCCACCCCTTCCCAGAAACTGCGTGGATCAAGCTTCAGCAGCTTGTCATTCCCCGTGGGGATGACCCGGGTGTAATCGGGGAAAGTGCCGTCGATCAGCTTGCTGGTCAGCACCACGCCATTTTCGCCGCCCAGGGTAAAGCGCACCTTGCTGGCCGAAAGATCAATCAGCACGCTCGAATCGAGCGCTTCTTCCAGCAGCTTGCGCAGTTCGGCCACGCATTTGCGCGGCACGATCACGTCTGGCATCCCCTCTGCCCCGTCGGGGCGCGCCAGGGTAAAGCGGGCCAGCCGGTGGCCGTCTGTTGCCGCCGCTTTCAACTCTTCATCAGAAACATGAAGGAAAATGCCGTTGAGGTAGTACCGCGTTTCCTCGGTGCTGATTGCAAAACGGGTGCGGTCAATCAGCTGGGCAAGCGTTGCCGCGGGCAGTTCAAAGCTGGTCGGCAAATCGCCCTCGACGATCACCGGGAAATCGTCACGCGGCAGGGTCGGCAGCGAAAAGCGGCTGCGCCCGGCTTTCACCGTCATCCGGTTGTCAGCGGTTTCCAGGCTGACCTGGCTGCCATCGGGCAGCTTGCGAGCGATGTCGAACAGCAAGTGCGCCGAAACCGTGATCGCCCCCGGCCCATCCACCGAAACCGCCCCCAGGCTTTCCACCACCTGCAGGTCAAGGTCGGTAGCCATCACCCGCACCGTGCCGTCACCCGAAGCCTCTATCAGGACGTTGGAGAGGATCGGAATGGTGTTGCGCCGCTCAACGACGGATTGGACGTGCGACAGGCATTTGAGCAGCGTCGCGCGTTCGATGGTGGCCTTCATGGTCGTACCGTGTCCCCTATGGGCGCGCTGCCGGAATCGCCTGCGCGCGCCCTCATTTCGGACTGCCTTTCTTAACGCCAGAGGGCTTGGCGGCAAGGCAGAACGTGCCGATTCAGGGGGAAACTGGGGATAATTTCGCGGGTTGCGCGGCGTTGCTGGCGCGCAGCCTTGATCCGCGCCCTATGAAATCATCGCCATCCCGCCGTTGACGTGCAGGGTCTGCCCGGTGATATAGCCGGCCTCGCTACTGGCGAGATAGGCCACTGCCGCGCCAATATCCTCGCCCTCACCCATGCGGCCCATCGGAATCCGGGCGTTAAGCGCATCCTTCTGGGCATCGGGCAGCCCGTCAGTCATCGCGGTGCGGATGAAGCCGGGGGCAACGCAGTTGACCGTGATGCCGCGGCTGGCAACTTCCTGGCCCAGCGATTTCGACATCCCGACCAATCCGGCCTTTGCCGCGGCATAGTTGACCTGCCCGGGGTTTCCGGTGGCGCCGACAACGCTAGTAATGGTGATGATCCGCCCGTGGCGCGCCTTCATCATCGGTTTGCAGGCGGCGCGCATCAGGCGAAACGCGGCTTCCAGATTGACCCGGATCACCGCATCCCACTCTTCATCCTTCATCCGCATCGCCAGATTGTCACGCGTGATGCCGGCATTGTTGACCAGAATGTCAATCTTGCCCAGCGTGTCGAGTGTTGCGGGAACCAGATGCTCGACCTGTTCAGCGTTGGACAAGTCACAGGTAATCTCGATGTGATCGTGGCCGTAGGTATCGTTGAGTTCCTCGCGAAAGGCGCGCAGCTTGGCCGGATTGGTTCCCGACAGCGCCAATCGCGCACCCTGACGCGCAAGCGCATGGCTGATCGCAGAACCTATCCCGCCGGCGGCTCCGGTAACGAGGGCGGTCATGCCGGTCAGGTCGAACATACGGTTTTCCATGACTCAAAGCTCCTTGGCGAGCGTTTCAATGTCAGCCATGCCGACCACGCTGGTAACGGTCACATCGTCAACAGTACGCCCGATCATCGGGCCGAGCACCTTTCCGCCCAGCTCGACGAACTTGTCGGCTCCCGCGTCCTTCATGGCGATCACGCTTTCGCGCCAGCGGACCCGGCCGCAGACCTGTTCGATCAGCAGGCGGCGCACCTCGACAGGATCGGTCACCATCGCGGCAGTGACGTTGGCATACAGCGGCACCCGCAGCGCATCAGGCGGGGTTGCGCCCAACGCCTGCGCCATGGCATCGGCGGCGGGCTGCATCAGCGGGCAGTGGAACGGGGCCGAAACCGGCAAGGCCACGCCGCGCTTGATTCCGAAATCCTTGACCAGCGCAATTGCCCGATCGATCGCGCCCTTGTGGCCCGACAGCACCACCTGTCCGGGATCATTATCATTGGCGACGGTGCAGACTTCCCCTTCGGCAGCGGCATCGGCCAGGGCCTGCGCCTTGTCGATGTCCGCACCCAGCAGCGCGCACATCGCGCCCAGCCCCACCGGCACCGCCGCCTGCATCGCTTGCCCGCGCAGCTTGAGCAGGCGCGCCGTATCGGCCAGGCTGAACGCACCAGCGGCGCAAAGCGCGGTATATTCCCCCAGGCTGTGCCCGGCGACGAAATCGGCCTTGCCGGCCAGCGCCATTCCGCCTTCCTGTTCCAGCACCCGCAACACGGCGATAGCATTGGCCATAATCGCCGGCTGGGCGTTTTCGGTGAGGGTCAGGGCATCATCCGGCCCGTCGCGCATGATTGCGGACAATTTCTGGCCCAGCGCATCATCCACTTCCTCAAACACCTGGCGGGCGGCCGGGCTGGCCTGCGTCAGTTCAACGCCCATACCCACCTTCTGGCTGCCCTGCCCCGGAAAAACGAATGCGCGCATCGTGATCATCCTCCTTCTTGGCGGGGGCGGTTATGTTGCCGTGCCGGGGCGTGCAAGCCCGAACGGCACGATCTTGTTGGCAATATCATGCCCGATGTCCGCGCGGCCCAGATAGGCAATCGCGTGCCGATCGCACCAGTGCCGGGCGATTTCCTCTACCTCATGCCCGAATGCGATGTCGTTTTCCGGCACATCGCTGATCCGGCCAAGCCGCAACCCGGCGGCCCCGCCCAGATGTGCGGTGACATGGAAGAACAGCCGGTCAACCGCGTAAAGGTATTCCGAAACTTCCTCCACCATCACCACGTGACGCGTCAGACCGGGCATCAACGGCGTGCCGCAAACCATCGCCAGGGTGATCAGGTTGAAAGCCACGGCGGGGTGATCACCGATTGACGGCTCTATTCCGCCGGTTTCTCCCGCCAGAAATCCCAGTGTCCGGCGCACCGCCTCTTCGCCCCCGGCACGGCGAATGTCGGCAGGCATCGGTGCGTGAACCGCGTGCCCAATCCGGTTGCGGTAAAGCCCGGCAAGCAGGGTTCCGCCATCGGAATAGGCCAGATAGGTCTTGTTTTCCGCCGCCTTGTCCAGCCGCGCCAGCGCATCTTCCACCACCCGCGCCGCGCCATATCCGCCCCGCGCGGCCCATACCGCATCGAAAGACGGGTCGTTCGCGCATTCGACTAGAGCTTCTATCCGCTGGGCATCGCTGCCCGCAAAGTGCCCGTCGGACAGGAAGCATTGCGGGTGAAAATGCAGTTCGATCCCGGGATATTCGTCGGCCAGGGCCAGAACGCGCGCCGCGTCCTGTTCGGTGATCGCTCTGGAAGGGGCGCAGATGGCAACGCGTGGCATGGACCTTCCTAACCCGGTTGCGCTGGCAGGCCCAGTTGTCTTTTTGAACCGGGCCGCATACCTCAGCGCGATGGATGATCTGACATCGCACCCCTGGTTCTTCGCCGGCATCGGCGGCTCTGGCATGTTGCCCCTTGCCCTGATCCTCAAGGCTTCGGGCGCAACTGTCGCCGGATCGGACCGCAGCCGCGATCAGGGCCGCACGCCGGAAAAATTTGCCTGGCTGGAAAGCCTGGGCTTCGATCTCTATCCGCAGGACGGCAGCGGGATTGTTTCGCCCGCGCAAACGCTGATCGCCTCCGCCGCGGTGGAAGATACCGTGCCAGAAATGGTGCGCGCCCGCGAACTGGGCAATGCGCGGATGAGCCGGGCCGAACTGCTCGCCGCCCTGTTCAACGCCGCGCCCACCGGGATCGCCATTGGCGGGACCAGCGGCAAAAGCACCGTGACCGGAATGACCGGCTGGATCATGGACCGCGCAGGCCGCGATCCGACGATCATGAACGGCGCGGTGATGAAGAACTACGCCGGGCCTGATGCGCCGTTTGCCAGCGCCCGGGTTGGCGGCGGGGCGGTGTTCGTTTCCGAGGTGGATGAAAGCGACGGTTCGATTGCGCTTTACCGGCCCAAGGTGGCCGTGCTGCTCAACGTCAGCCTTGATCATAAAAGCCTTGAGGAACTGCGTGTATTGTTTGGCGATTTTCTTGCCCATTCCGAAGTTGCTGCAATCAATCTTGACGATGCCGAGGCGGCGGCCCTTTCCCCCCGCGCCCGCGCGTCTGTCAGTTTCGGGATAGCCGGCACGCAGGCCGCGATCGGCATTGTTCCCGGCTCGATCGAAGAGCGGACAACGGGGCTTGGTGCAACCGTGATCGACCGGCGAGACGGATCGACGCACAGGCTCGATCTAAAGGTTCCGGGGCGCCACAACCTCTCCAATGCCCTTGCCGCGATAGCCGCCAGCAACGCGGCCGGCGTGCCGGTGGCGCAGGCGGTGGGGGCGCTGGGCGGCTTTACCGGCCTCGCACGCCGTTTCGACATCGTTGGCACCAGCCCATCGGGAATCACGGTGATCGACGATTTCGGCCACAACCCGGACAAGGTTTCCGCCACCCTCGCCACGCTGAAGGCGCATCCCGGGCGGGTGATCGCCTTCTTCCAGCCGCACGGCTATGGCCCGCTGCGGCAGATGGGGCACGAACTGGCAGAGGTTTTCGCCCGGATGCTGGGGCCGGATGATCGCACCATCCTGTGCGATCCGGTCTATTTCGGCGGCACGGTTGACCGCAGCGAGGGGAGCGAGCGGATTGTCGAACTGATCCGCGCCGCAGGCGGGCAGGCCGACTATATCCCTGCCCGCGATGCCTGCGGGGGCCGCATGGTAGAACTGGCCGCACCCGGCGACCGGATCGTGATCATGGGGGCCAGGGACGATACGCTAAGCCAGTTTGCCCGCGATGTGCTGGCACGTCTCGGATAAGCGAGTGACATAATTCGTCTCATTTTGACACTGTTTGAATATTCCATTGCTAACCTGACCGAACGCGAGTTGAATATTCCATTGCTAACCTGACCGAACGCGAGCAAGGTTCTGTTAATCATAAGGAGCGATCGACGGAGAGGATAACGTGGCAAACAAGGCACTGCATTTGGCGGCAATGGCTGCCATTTTCACCGCACCATGCGCATATGCCGGGCCAGTAGTTGGCGGCTATACCTTTACCGGAGCAAACGCCACGCCGGGCACTCCAAGTGCCTTCACTTTCAACCGTAACGTGACTTTCGATGGAACCCTTGCCAGTTCCAGCGCCAGCCAGGGAACAGGTACGAGCACTGCGGCACAATCGCAAAGCAATGTCTGGGTCAACCGATTGGCAGTTCAATCAGATTCGACAGTAGGCGCTGTAATCGGCGGCGGTGTCAGTATGTTTGCTGTAAACCAGCGGATAACTGGCGATCCTGGCCTTGCAACGATCAGCTATACCTTCGCGCTGGACGGATCGTTTTCGCCTGGGTCGGACAGTCACCTTCCTTCCCAGTTTACCGGGCAACAGTCCTTGTTTTTCTATCTTCTCGCTTACAGCGGGCAGGCGGTTGGTCTGTCGCAGGGCTATGATCCATACGGATGGTATTTCCGCTTCGATTCGACCTTGGGGTACGCCACGCCCAACCGCTCGCCTGGCAGCCCCGGATATGTCAGCACGATTGGTCCATGGCTGGCCGCGACCGCAGGCTGTTTCGGATCTGATACGCGGTGCACACAAGGTGGCATCTTCAACGACCAACGCACGATTACCTTCTCTGTGCCAACCAATCAGGACTATTATATTCTCGGTTTCCTGGCTGCGCAGACCGACGGACAGGCCGATTTCTTTCACACCGCCAAGCTGCAAACCGTCACCCTTGACCCCAAGTTCGATCTGGTTTCGGATGATGGTGGCGCTCTGGTTCGTGGTGCGAACGGCGGATTCAGTCTTTTGAGCACTGTTCCCGAACCGGCAACGTGGATAACACTGATCACCGGTTTTGCCATCATGGGGTTAGGGTTGCGCGCACGTCAGCGCCGCCCTCTGCAGGCACGGTAGCCTTAACCCCTGCCCTAACCGTGGGCTCCGACCTTGAGTTTCAGCACCTTGTGGATGATGAAGGCCACGATCACGCCCAGCACCAGCCCGATCAGCGCCGACAGCGCGGCATAGGTCAGCCAGCCCAGCGCCCCGCCCAGTGGCCCCGCCGCGTGTTCCACGGCGTGCTGAACGCCGTGCGCCAATCCGGCTGGCCCGTGAATGCCAAGTTCGTCCAGCCCGTGCAGCACTATCCCGCCGCCAACCCACATCATCGCCAGGGTGCCGATCGCCGATAGCGCCGACATGATCACCGGCATGGCGCGCAGCAACAGCCGCCCCAGCGCCCTGGCTGCGGTTCCGCCGCGCCGGGTCAGTTCAAGGCCGATGTCGTCCATCTTCACGATCAGCGCCACCGCGCCATAGACCCCGGCGGTGATCGCTATCCCGACAAGGGCAAGGATGATCGCGCGGCTCAACAGCGGCTCACCCGCCACTTCGGCCAGGGCGATTGCCATGATCTCTGCCGAAAGGATCAGATCGGTCCGCACCGCCCCGGAAACGCGCTGGCGTTCAAATTCGGCAACGTCGGTAATCTGGTCATCCAGGGTTTCGCCATGTTCGGCCCCGCCCAGCTTTTCCATCACCTTTTCCGCGCCTTCATAGCACAGGAACAGGCCGCCGATCATCAGCAGCGGGGTGATTGCCCAGGGCAGAAATTCGCTGAGCAGCAGTGCGCCGGGCAGCAGCAGGATCAGCTTGTTGCGCAGCGATCCCTTGGCAATCTGCCAGATGATCGGCAGTTCGCGGTCCGGGGTGAAATCGGTGACATAACTCGGCGTCACCGCCGCATCGTCGATCACCACGCCCGCCGCCTTCGATCCGGCCTTGGCCGCGGCAGCACCGACATCGTCAAGCGAGGCAGCCGCAGCCTTGGCGATTACCGCCACGTCATCAAGCAGGGCAACAAGGCCAGAGGGCATTTTGGGAGTGTCTCCATGTGAAACCGGGCCGCCTGCCTAGGAGAGAGTGCCAGTCCTGATCAAGCGATTAGCGAAGCCCCCCGCTTGCCCCGCGCCCGCATCACCAGCCTTGCATTTCCCGGCAAAGCCGTTAAGGGCCGCCGCTTCCGGGTGCGAATCCGGGAACTAGAAGAAAGCCGGAGGGGCCCCGCAATCGTGCGGATCAGCCAGCGATCGGTTACCAGAGATAAAGGAAGCTGCCGTGGCTCTATATGAGCACGTGTTCCTGGCACGCCAGGATCTCAGCCAGGCGCAGGTCGATGCGCTGGCTGCCACCGCCACCGAAATCGTCGAAGCCAATCAGGGCAAGGTCACCAAGACCGAGACCTGGGGCCTCAAGAACCTTGCTTACAAGATCAAGCGCAACCGCAAGGCGCACTTCGTAATGCTCAACATCGAGGCCCCCGCGGGCACCGTTGCCGAGCTGGAACGCCAGACCGCGATCAACGAAGACGTGATCCGCTGGCTGACCGTGCGCGTTGACGAGCATGAAGCCGGCCCGTCAGTCCAGATGCGCAAGAATGAGCGCGAGCGCACCAAGCGCCGCGAACGCGAGGAGTTCTAAGCCATGGCCCGCGCATTTTTCCGCCGCCGCAAGAGCTGCCCGTTCTCGGGCAAGAACGCGCCGAAGATCGATTACAAGGACACCCGCCTGCTTCAGAACTATATGTCTGAACGCGGCAAGATCGTGCCCAGCCGGATTACCGCCGTTTCTGCCAAGAAGCAGCGCGAACTGGGCCAGGCGATCAAGCGTGCCCGCCATCTGGGCCTGCTGCCCTACCTCGTGAAGTAAGGGGAGAAGGACCATGGATATCATCCTCCTCGAACGGATCGAGAAGCTGGGCACCATTGGCGATGTCGTCACCGTCAAGGACGGCTACGCCCGCAATTTCCTGCTGCCCAACAAGAAGGCGCTGCGCGCCAACGACGCCAACCGCAAGGTCTTCGAAGCCAACCGCGCCAAGATCGAGGCTGACAACGCCTCGCGCCGGGGTGAGGCCGAGAAGCACGCCGGCAATGTTGAGGGCAAGTCGGTTATCCTGATCCGCGCCTCGTCGAATGCCGGCCATCTTTATGGCTCGGTTTCGGTGCGCGATATCGTTGACGCGCTCAATGCTGACGGCGCTGACGTGACCAAGGCGATGATCGTGCTGGAACGCCCGATCAAGACCATCGGCGTGTTTGACGTGAAGGTTGCGCTGCATCCTGAAGTCGCCGTAACGGTCAAGGTCAACGTCGCCCGCTCGCCCGACGAGGCCGAGCAGCAGGCAGCCGGCGTTGATGTCATCGCCGCGATGTTCGAAGACGACGCTGCAGAGGCCGCCGCCGCTGCCGGTGAATTCGAAGCTGGCAACGGTGAAGACATCGAAGCGGAAGCTCCGGCTGCCACCGAGGAAGCTGGCGAAGCCTGAGGCTTTCACGCCCTTTCGCAAATGTTCAGGGGGCGCTTCGGCGCCCCCTTTTCGTTCACTGATCGCGCGCATCTGTTCGTGTCGGCCAGCGGCGGTCGCCCAATCCGCCCTGTCATTGAAATGTCGCACTGCTGGCAGTATAGGCCCGCGATGCAACCAACAGAAAAGATCATCGCGGAACTGGTCCGCGTTTACGACGCCGCCGTTTCCACCCTGCGTGCGGATATTGCCGCTTACGCAGCTGCGGGCACGCTCCCACCACCGGAACGCCGCACCTCTCACGCCTGGTGCTATCCCGAATTGCGGGTCATCTATCACGGGATCGAAACCCGGCCTGATCTGGCCCGTGCCTTTGGCCGGCTGGCGCACGACGGCAGCTTCAGCACCACGGTAACCCGGCCAGAACTGTTTGCCGATTACCTGTCCGAACAGATCGACCTGCTGCGCAACGATTACGAGATCGAAATCGAAGTCGGCCGGTCCGCGCAAGAAATCCCCTTTCCTTATGTGATCGACGCCAGCACCGGGCTGGGCGCGATCAGCCCGGGCGCGCTGGCCCGGCATTTTCCGGCCACCGAACTGGCGATGATCGGTGATGAGCTGGCCGACGGGGTGGCCGTGGACGGGATGGACGAAATGATCCCGCTCGCGCTGTTTGACGGGCTGCGGACCGATTTCAGTCTGGCCCGCCTTGCCCACTACACCGGCACCGCGCCCGAGCATTTCCAGCGCTATATCCTGTTCACCAACTATCACCGCTATGTCGATGAATTCGTTGACTGGGCGGGCGAACAACTGGGCAAGGACGGCTACACCGCCCTGTCCGGCGCTGGCGGGCTTTACCTTGATGAAGCGACTGGCAATGCGCGCGAGCGGATGTCTGACACCGCATGGCGGCGGCACCAGATGCCGGCCTATCACCTGATGCGCCCGGACCACTCGGGCATTACGCTGGTCAACATCGGCGTTGGCCCGTCAAACGCCAAGACCATCTGTGATCACCTTGCCGTGCTGCGGCCCGAGGCCTGGCTGATGATCGGCCATTGCGGCGGGCTCCGCGATACGCAAAAGATCGGCGATTTCGTTCTTGCCCACGCCTATCTGCGCGACGATCATGTGCTCGATCCGGTTCTGCCGCCGGAGATTCCGATTCCGGCCATTGCCGAAGTCCAGATCGCGCTCGCCCGCGCTGCCGAAATGGTCAGCGGCGATGTTGGTGCCAACCTGAAAAAACGGATGCGCACCGGCACCGTCGCCACCACCGATGATCGCAACTGGGAACTGCGCTATACCCAATCGGCCCGGCGATTGAGCCAGTCACGCGCGATCGGGATTGACATGGAAAGCGCCACCATCGCCGCCCAGGGCTATCGCTTTCGTGTGCCCTATGGAACGCTGCTCTGCGTGTCGGACAAGCCGCTGCACGGCGAAATCAAGATGCCGGGGCAGGCCAACCGGTTCTATGAAGAAACCATCGCATCGCACCTGTTGATCGGCACGACCACGGTCGATCTGCTGCGGGCAGAGGGCGCACGGCTGCACAGCCGCAAGCTGCGCGCCTTTAACGAGCCGCCGTTCCGGTAAGATCCCGGCGGCGCATGAAGGTGATGCGGACCGAAAAATCGTCCGTGACCTCCAGATGGTGCGGCGCTTCGGGCAGGATCAGCACCTGATCGCCCGCCGCCAGATCAAGCGGCTCGCTATCCGGCTGATCCCAGACGAAGCGCAGCTTTCCCGACAGTACCTCCAGCAGCCCCCAGGCGCCCGGTTTCAGACGATGTTCCGAAAGCAGACCGGCCGGAAGCGTGGCCCGGCTGAACGGCCCTATCGTGCGATAGGGTTCAAGCTGTTGCAGCGTCTCCGTCATCGCCTCACCCGATAAAACCACGAATCACAATCATGGCCAGGCCAAAGAACGCCAGGCATCCCGGAACGGTCAGAATCTGGGCAGCCACCGCCCCCCGGCTCATTGGTCCGGTCCAGGTCTGCAAATCACCCGTGCCGCGTTCAAAAGCGGTCGGCCGGTCGGCGGGCTTTTGCGCGAACAGGGCCGATGCCGTGCCGAAATACATCACCGCGAACCCGATGCTGATCACCAGCATGAACACAGCCTCCCGATCACGCCCGACGGCAAACATCAGGCCGGTGAAGAATACCGCATATTCCGCAATCATCACGGCCCAAATCCATCCCGGCAATCCGGTGCCCGCGTTTTCGGGGTGAGCGGGAACCGCCGGTGCCAGGTTTGCGGCTTCGTCCTGTCGGTTGGTGGCAGCGTCTTCAATCTGCAAACGGTCCAGTTCATCCAGCATGGGTCGCTCCCTTCAGTTTCAGCGGATCGGTGATCCCGTCGCGGTGAATGTGAATCGCGTTGAGCAGGCTTTCCGCGATCATCCGGGCGCGACCGGCAATCAGGCTGGTGGCGTTGGGATCAACCTCGATTTCGGCAAGCGTCTGGTCAAACAGGCTCAGCCAGTGTTCGAATTCCGGCCGGGCTATCGCCGGAATTGCAACGTGCTTGATCATCGGATTGCCAGAATAGCCGCCGCTCTCATGCAGCACAGACGCCCAGAAGGCTTTCATCCGGCCCAGGTGGTGCGGCCAATCGGCAATGCGCTGGTCAAATATCGGCCCCAGCAGGGAATCGGCCCGCACCCTGGCGTAAAAGTTCTCAACCATGGCCGAGATGAACGCCGGGTCGATCCCAATGCGTTCTGCCTGTTCACGCTTTTCGCTGCGCGCCCGGGCGGCATAGGGGGTGGCTTCGACCATCGGTAAGACCCTTTAAGTGGTATTTCATATTCATGTTATACCGCCTTGCCGATGTAATCAACATCCAATATGCCACTTTTATGCGGCTGAACCTCCACACCGATTATGCGCTGCGCATCCTGATGTACCTGGGGCAGTCGTCCGGCCTGGCTTCGGCCGAAACGATCGCCGCCGCTCACGGCATCTCGCGCAATCATCTGGTCAAGGTGGCGGCGGATCTGGCCGATCTTGGCTATCTAGAAACCCGCCGGGGACGCGGCGGCGGGCTGGCGCTGGCCCGCCCCACTGGCGAGATCAACGTCGGCGCCGTGGTCAGGGCGATGGAATCGCTAACCGGCTTCGTCGAATGCTTCGACGCGGCGAGCAATACCTGCCCGCTTGCCAGCCGCTGCGGGCTGCAGGGCGCGCTCAACCTGGCGCTGGAAGACTTCCTGCGCCGGCTAGACCGTTACACGGTCGCGGATTTGCTCAAGGGACCGAAGGTGGCCCTGCCCGGTCTCTAACCAATCAGGAAATCGCGGATGGCCCGGCCCAGTTCGGGCTTGGTCACGCTGGTCATATGGGTGCCGGGCACGACCCGGTGCACCGCATCAGGCAGGGCCGCGGTCAGCGCGGCGGGATCGCCATTGTCACGGTCCTCATCACCGCAGACCACCGCTGTCGGCATGGCAACGATCCCCAACGCCGCAGGTTCGGTATCGGCAAAGGTGGTCAGCAGCAGACGTGCCGCCACACGATCCACCTTCATGCTTTTCATGAATTGTACGGCGTAATAGGCTGGATCACCGTGTTTAACTGTTTCGCAGCGATCAATCGCATCAGTGAAGAACGCCTGCCGCCGGGTCCATCCCGCCAAGCCTTGCAGTCCCATCCCGCCCAGCACCAGCCGCCGCGGCCGCATTCCGCGCACGATCGCGCGAACCGAAGTGCGCGAACCGAGCGAGAACCCGCACAGGTCAAAATCGTCAAGCCCCAGATGATCAACCAGCGCCGCCAGATCGAGCGCCAGCACATCCTCTGGATAGTCCGCCGGATCATGCGGCGCGGCGCTCTGCCCATGGGCGCGCAGGTCTGGCATCAGGCATTCAAACCCGGCCTCTGCCAGCAATGCCGCGTGCCCCCACTTGATCCAGTTCATCTGTGCGCTGGAAAACAGCCCATGCAGCATCACCAGTGGCCGGCCCTCACCCATACGGTGCAGCGCAAGCCGGGTGCCGCCAAAGCCTTCGTACCAGTCGAGCGTCATCCGGTCCGTGTCAGTCATTTTCGGCGACCGCCTCTGGCTTGAAAATCTCCAGCCAGCCGGCCATGTCTTGCGGCTGGGTCTCAAAACACATGGCATCGACGGGAACAATGACCCAGTGCAACTTGCTGGACACCCAAAGGTGCGCAGCGGGAATCACATCGCGGCTGTTGTCCAGCGTCCCGGCCCGAAGATTGACGATGCCAGGTCGCTGATCGTTGCTGGTGTAGATCCGCGTAAGGCATTTCTCACAGGCAACGATGCCAGCAACCGCACCGCTGGGCTGAACGTGGCGACCCGTGATCAGTGGGCCATCGATGGTCATATCCGCGCTCAGCACACTTTGTTGAATCCCGAACGCGCTACCGCTACGGGTTTGGCAATCGGTACAGTGGCAGGCATAGGCCCGGAACCGCATGGTCTGCTGAACCTGATAGCGGACTGCACCGCAAAGACAGCCTCCGGTCAGCGTATCGGACACACCCCTACCCCTTCTTCAAGCAGCGTCGCCCCAGCAGTTCCGCGATCTGCACGGCGTTGAGCGCGGCGCCCTTGCGCAGGTTGTCGGAAACGCACCACAGCGACAGGCCATTGTCGACTGTCGGGTCTTCGCGCACGCGGGAAACGAAGGTTGCGCCGTCACCGACGGCTTCGATCGGGGTGATGTATCCTCCGTCCTCGCGCTTGTCGATCAGCATCACCCCGGGGGCTTCGCGCAGGATATCCTGAGCCTGCTCCGCGCTGATCTCCTCCTCGAACTCAAGGTTGATCGATTCGGAATGGCCAACGAAGACCGGCACACGGACGCAAGTGGCGTTGACCCTGATCTTGGGGTCGAGGATCTTCTTGGTTTCGACCACCATTTTCCATTCCTCCTTGGTCGAGCCATCGTCGAGGAAGCTGTCGATGTGGGGAATGACGTTGAAGGCAATCTGGCGGGTGAACTTGCGCGGTTCGATCGGATCGCCAACGAAAATCGCCCGGCTCTGCTCAAACAGTTCGTCCATGCCCTGCTTGCCCGCGCCGGACACTGACTGATAGGTGCTGACCACCACGCGCTTGATCTTTGCCGCATCGTGCAACGGCTTCAGCGCCACGACCATTTGCGCGGTCGAACAATTTGGGTTGGCGATAATGTTCTTCGCCTTGTAGCCGTCGATCGCGTCGGGGTTCACCTCGGGCACGATCAGCGGCACGTCGGGGTCCATGCGGTAAAGCGAACTGTTATCGATCACCACACAGCCCGCCGCCGCTGCCTTGGGCGCATAGTCCTTGGCCGGGCCGGACCCTGCGGCGAACAGGGCAATGTCCCAGCCGGTAAAATCGAAATGCTCGATGTTCTTGACCTTGAGCATCTTGCCGGTTTCGCCAAATTCAATCTCGTCCCCGGTTGAACGGGGGCTGGCGACGGCGGCAATCTCGTCACAGGGAAACTCGCGCTCGGCCAGCACATTGAGCATTTCGCGCCCGACATTGCCCGTCGCACCAACCACAACCACCCGGTAACCCATCAAACCGCTCCGATTTTCAAAAACCCGCCTCCATTCGTGTCGAGCACAGTCGAGATGCGAACGGAGGCGGAAAACGATAGCGGCCTTAGCCCGTCAGTTCGGCGGCGTCACCCCATGGCGTTCAAGGAAGGTCAGGATCGTGTTCCACAGATGCGCGCTGACCTTCGGCCCGGAAACGCGGTGCGTGTAGCCGGGGTATAGCATCATCTCGAACGGCACCGCCTGCCCCTGCATCTTCGCGATCAGGGCCGAGCTGTTTTGAAACACCACGTTATCGTCGGCCATGCCGTGCACCAGCAGCAGCGGATCCTTGATCTTGCCCGCATCAGCCAGCGCATCGGACCGTTCGTAAACCTTGGGATCGACCTTTGGATTGCCAAGATAACGCTCGGTATAGGCGGTGTCGTACAGCTCCCACTTGGTCACGGGCGCCCCGGCGATCCCGGCGGCGTAAAGCCCCTGGTCAGCCTCCAGCATCTTCAGCGTCACATAGCCGCCATAGGACCAGCCATAAATCGCGATCTTGTCCGGATCGACGAAAGGCAGGCTTTTGAGGTAAAGCGCCCCGGCCTTCTGGTCCGCCACCTCCACGCTGCCCATCGCGCGCCAGATCTGTTTTTCGAACGCCACCCCGCGATTGGCGCTGCCGCGGTTGTCGATCTCGAACACGATATAGCCCCTGTCGACCAGCGCTTGTGTCAGCGGGTTGGCCCAGCCGCGCGTGACTTGCTGAGCGTGGGGGCCGCCATAGTGCTGGAAGAACACCGGATAGCGCTTGCCCGGTTGCAGTTGGGGCGTGACCATGCGCCAGTGCAGCTCGCTGCCATCCGCAGCCTTGATCGTGCCGAACTGCGAAGCGCGGTGTCCGGCAACAAAGGGCGCGTAGGGATGCTTCGCGTCGAGCCGGTTCTCCTCCACCCAGGCGATCCGCTTGCCCGACTGGTCAGCCAGATAGACCTGCGGCGGCTGGCTGTCTGACGAACGGCTGACCAGCAGGGTCTGCCCCTGCTTGTCCATGCTCGCCCCGTTGGTCCAGCCCGTCTCGGTCAGGCGTTCGATCTTGCCGGGCGCAGAAAGGCTCAGCGCATAAACGTGCTGGGCGATCGCTTCGTCCTTGTTGGCGGTGAAGAACAGGCGGCCCTTCTTCTGGTCAACGCCGGCCAGCCCACTGACCACCCACGGCCCTTTGGTAAGTTGAGTCCACTTGCCGTTCTTCAGGTGCCACAGATGGCCATAGCCATCGCATTCCGACCACCACACCAAACTGCCATCATCAAGGAAGCGGTAGCTGTTTGACAGGTTGATCCAGCTTTGCGGCGCGGCGTTTTCGCTGAACAGCACTTTCGATTTGCCCGTCGCCGGATCGACGCTCAACATATCGAGCCGCGTCTGTTCGCGGTTGAGCCGCTGGACGTAGAGCGCCTTGCCATCGGGTGCCCAGTTGACGCGGGCGAGGTAGATGTCGCGGTTCGGCCCCAGGTCGACCTCGACCCGGTCCTTGCCATCGGGCCGGGTGACGTAGAGCGAGACGAGCGCATTGGGTGTACCCGCCGCGGGATAACGCTGTTCGAAGGTCTTGGTCCCTTCCGCCCCGATCGCGGCACGGGTAACGATCCCGACCGGCGCGTCATCGAATCGCTCGACCGCGATGCGGCTGTCATCGGGCGACCACCAGTATCCGGTGAAGCGGTCCATTTCCTCCTGCGCGACGAATTCCGCCTCGCCCCAGTGGACGGTCTCGGCCTTTTCCTCGGGCGTGATCGGGCTGGCCGCGCCGCCGACAGGACCGACCCACAGCCGCCGGTCCCGCACGAAGGAAACAAAGCCGCCCTTTTCGCTGAGCGCGGGGTTGAGTTCGTCTTCCCTGGTATCGGTCAGTTTCTGCACCGAACCATCGAGCCGGGCGAGGAACAGGTCGCCATCGAGGGGCACGAGGATCGACCTGCCATCAGCCGACCAGGCGTAGGAGACGATCCCCTTGACGTCGCCCACCCGCATCCGCTCGCGTTGCATCTTCTCCGCCTCGGACAGGTCGCGGCCCGAACCGAGCTTGAGGCTGTCGACCAGCATGGTCCATTTTCCCGTGGTGCGGTCAAAGCCCCACAGATCCCATCGTTCACGATCATCGGCACGGTTGCGCAGCATGGTCATGAAACGGCCATCGGGGGACAGCTTTACCCCACGCGGCACCGGGCCGTTGAGGCTGGGGCTGGCGAAGACGCGTTCGATCGGCAGCACCGCCTTCGCGGCGTCCGGCACTGCAGCGGCGGCCTGCTGAGCGCTCATGCCGGCCTCAGCAGCGAAAGCGGTCGACGCAGCGGCAAGGCAGCTTGCGGCAAGCAGAACGGGAAGCAGGCGCATGACAAGGTGATCCCCCCGGGGAACATAGAGAAAGGGCGTCCCGGCCAGTGCCGGAACGCCCCTCCTAAAACCAAATGACGCTTACGCCAAAGGCGTTGGTCGAAGACGGTCAGCCTTCGGTCCGCACATCGCGGCGTTCCGCGATGCGGGCGCGCTTGCCGGTGCGGCCGCGCAGGTAATACAGCTTGGCCCGGCGCACCACGCCCTTGCGGACGACGGTGATGCTGTCGATATTGGGCGAGTAAAGCGGGAACACGCGCTCCACGCCTTCGCCAAAGCTCATCTTGCGCACGGTGAAGTTGCTGCCGATGCCCTTGTTGGCGCGGGCGATGCACACGCCTTCATAGGCCTGGACGCGGCTGCGGTCGCCTTCGACAACCTTCACGCCGACGCGCACGGTATCACCGGGGCGGAATTCGGGAATTTTCTTGTCGGCCCCAGCGGTCGCTTTCGCGATTTCCTCGGCCTCGATCTGCTGGATCAGGTTCACTGGTCCATATCCTTCTTCTTTCGCCGCGCGCCAGAGGCAGGCTGGACCCGAGCGTCCTCATGACGCTCCCAAAGGTCCGGTCTGCGTGACCGTGTATCAATCTCCGACTGTGACTTGCGCCACGCCGCGATCTTCGCATGATCCCCCGATCGCAGCACTTCAGGGATCGTGCGCCCTTCCCATTCCTGGGGGCGGGTATAGTGCGGATATTCAAGCAATCCCTGTTCAAAGGATTCCTCGGCCCCGCTTGAAGCCGCGCCCATTACGCCGGGAAGCAGGCGAATGCAAGCGTCGAGAAGCATGATCGCCGCAGGCTCCCCACCCGACAGGACGATATCGCCAACCGAAACTTCCTCAACATCGCGCCCGGCTAAAATCCGCTCGTCAAACCCCTCAAACCGGCCGCACAGGATGATCACCCCCGGCCCCGCCGCCAGTTCACGCACCCGCGCCTGAGTCAGCGGCTTGCCGCGCGGCGTCATGGCGATGACGGGAACATCCTCCCCGGCCCGGGGAGGGGGACCATCGCGCAGCGATGATGGAGCGGCAGGTGCGGTTGATCGCAACGCCGCGAGGTCGGGATCACCGGCCTGTGCCCCTCCACCCCCAACTTCGTCGGCGGTCCCCCTCCCCGTGTCGGGGAGGAACAGGCTGCGCGCATGATCCACCGCCGCCGCCAGCACATCAACCCGCAGCACCATCCCCGCCCCGCCGCCAGCAGGCGTGTCATCAACGGTCCTGTGCTTGTCGATCGCGAAATCACGGATCTGGACGAGATCGAGCGCCCATTTCCCCTCCTCCCGCGCGCGGCCAGCCAGGCTGACACCGAGCGGCCCGGGGAACATTTCAGGGTAGAGCGTGAGGATGAAGGCCTGGAAGGTCATCTACTCGAACACCTGTGCGGAGGCATCAGAGTTGCGAGACCGACGCGCGCCCCACAAAACCATGGGAAGTGAAAACATGGCGATCATAGAGAGTTGGATCACGAACGGGGTCCAGAACTCTTCAAAAGAAAATGGGCTGATGCCTGCCCAAACGCAAGCACCAACAGCAAGCAGGACTACGGGAAGCATTGCCGCAACCATCGAAACAGCAACGCGCTGTCGATGACTTTGATCGGGTTTGAAACGGCCAAGCGCGATGGCGACGCAGAGGCCGATGACAGCACTTCCCATGCTCAAGATCAGATAAGCGATCACGTCACTCACACCGTCCAGTTCTCAACCACCAACCCCGGCACATCGGCAAAATCCACCTCGTTGTTGGTCACCACCACCGCGCCGATGCTCAACGCATGAGCGGCCAGCAACCGGTCAAAGCGGGCGCGCTTGAACGGGAGGGTGGCATAGGCCCTGGCGGCGGCCTCGTCGAACTCCACGATCGGGATGATCCGGATGAAGGCATCGAGCACCGATTGCCTGGGCGGTTTGCCGTTCCAGCTTCCCAGCGCAACCTCCGCAAAGCTGATCGCCGAAATGGCAACCTCGCCCGGCGCGCACTGTGCAAGGCGCCGATTGAGCGGCGAATCCACTTCACCGCCCATCGAATAGATCGCCAGATCGGAATCAATCAGAAACCGGCTCACTTGCCCTCCGCCGCCCGACGAGCCGCTTCACGCGCAGCTATCGTGCTGGGTCGTTCTTCGAAATCCTCTCGCGGAGCTGGCTTGAAGCCGGGCAATTTCCCCGCGAACCCGCTGATGTCGATCTTGCGCCTGGGTGCTTCAACGCGGCGGAGTGCATAGCCCCCCACACCGTCAGCCGTCAGTTCCATTTCCATACCAGCCTCCAGCCCCAGCGCCTTGGGCAGGCGCAGGGCGAGCGAGTTGCCCGATTTGAACACCTTGGCGCGATAGGTGGGTTGACCGCCATGCCGCGCACCGCCGGCATCAGCGCCGGACAGATCAAATGCTTGACGCATATCGCGTACTACATTCTTGTCAGGCTCATTCATGGCAACCTCCGTATATACATCATGTATATACATCCCGCACAGGCCCGTCAATTGCGCACTTTCGTTATCGCCTCCATTCTGGTTGCATCCGCCCCCAGTGCACCCGCCCATGCCGAAGAAGTCGGTGAGTGCCGGTTCAATCCCGAAACGCTCACCTTCGCCGGAACCCCGGTCGAGCAGGCGACCTGCCTGCTGCGCCATGTCGGTTTGCTTGCGGAGCGCACGCCGCAGCCGTTGCCGCCAGTTCTCCACAGCTTGCTCGAAAGCGACCGCTCGCCGAGTGCTGCCGCGAAGGAGGCCGCCCTCGCCGCCTTTCCCGAACCCTATCAAACCTATGCCCGCGATCATGCCGGCGATCCCGTGGCCCACACAGAGGCCGGCCTTCCCGCGCTCTATTTCGTCATCCACGATACCAGCGATCCGTTCTATGGCGATGACCCGTTCCCGCCCGATCTCGACACCGATCTGCGCATCAACAGCTTTGACAGTTACATGAACGGCACCTTCGCCGCGGCACCGGTGGCGCACATCTTCCTCAGCCGTTACGGCCAGATCTGGGCGGGCCACGAATTTCAGGAGCCGTGGCGCGCAACCAAGCTGGAAAGTTTTGTGATCGGGCCAAACGCGCGCGGGCGGTTCGTGCATATCGAAACGGTTCAGCCGCGCCGTTTCCTGCCGGGCTACAGCGATCGCGGCCATACTTATGGCCCGACACCCGGGTTTTCCGCCGCGCAATACCGCCAGCTTGCCGCGCTCTATGTCTATGCCAGCGCCCGGGCGGGACGCTGGCTGATCCCGGCGCAGCACAACACCGTCGATGCCGGAATCCCCGACGCCCATGACGATCCGCAGAATTTTGAGCTGGAACGGTTTGCGGCCGAAATTGAAAAGCTGGTATCAGTCGACAAAGCCGGTCCGTAACGGCACCGCCCAGTCCATCCGGCCATTGGCCTCTGCCCGGTCGGCCGCGGCGGCGTGATCATAGTCCACCGCGACCAGATCGATCGTCAGCCCCGCCCCCTCACCGCTGAGCACCGCATAACGAGCGTGCGTGCTGCCCAGTTCCATGCGGTGGACGTGGGGATATTCCCACGAATAGGCCGGCAGACCGACGCTGCCGGGATTGAACACCTGACGGCCATCATCCAGCACGACATGGCGCGGCAGGTGCGAATGGCCGCAGGCAATGGCGTGAGCGCCTTGCCCGATCAGCATACCGTGCAGTTCATCCTCGTGCGCGTCGCGAATCCGGTCCGGTTCAACCCGGTGCATCAGGTAATGGATGTCGTCAGCGGGATTGCCGTGGCAAAGATAGATATCTTCGCGCCATTGCAGCGTCGCGGGCAAAGCGCCGAGCCAGTCGATATGCTTCTTGTCCAGCGCGGCCAGCGCCCAACTATCGGACCGGCCCATGGTTGTGCGATTGCCCTGAACCAGTTCGCGGTCATGATTGCCGCTGATCGTCGGCCAGCCGCGCTGCATCAGCCAGTCCGCCGTCTCGCGCGGCCAAAGCGGACCTGACAGCACATCACCAAGGTTGAGAAATTGCGTGCAGCCGCGCGCCGCCGCATCGGCGTGGCAAGCCTCCAATGCGGGCAAGTTACCGTGAATATCGGAAAAGACCGCGATCATGCGGTCAATCCTGCACGAAGGCCGCCTCAATCACAAGCCGGGCCTCGCTCCATTCGGGCACCGCGGCTGCGCTCATCGGCACCATGAAGCGTTTGCCGTCGGGCTTCTCAATCTCCAGCAGGTCGCCCGCGCCGAAGTTGTCGACCGCAACGCAGGTGCCAAGGTGCTGACCTTCACTGGATATCGCGGGCAGGCCGATCAGGTCGGCGTGATAATATTCGCCTTCGTCCAGCGCCGGCAGGGCGGATCGCGGAACGGTCAGCGCGGTTCCACGCAGCGCCTCGGCAGCGGTGCGGTCCCGCACTTCGGCAAAGCGGGCGATGGCCCCGCCCTTGCCGTCATCCTTCAGCTTGTCGAGCGTCAGGGTTGAATCGTTGAAGGCGCGGAAGCGCCCCAGCGCCGCTACGCCTTCACCAAACAATTTCAGGCGAACCTCACCCGTCACTCCGTGCGCACCGATAACGGCTGCCAAGGTGACGGGGCGGTCTTCTGCCAAGGCTCAGCCCTCTGCAGCTTCCTGCGCGCTTTCGCCCGATGCTTCACCCGCAGCATCGCCGGCATCGGCGTCAGGGGTAGCGGTGTTGGCTTCTGCTTCAGCGGCGGGCGCTTCTTCAGCGGCAGGCTCAGCGGCAGGCGCTTCTTCGGCCACAGGTGCTTCTTCCACGGCGGGGGCAGCGGCGGCTTCCTTCGCGGCTTCCTCAGCTTCGCGGGCCTTCTCGGCCTTTTCCTCGGCGCGGTCCTTGGCCTTCTGGCCAGGCTCAGCCTTCTTCGGATTCACGGTTGCCGCGCGTTCCTTGATCCCTGCCTTGTCGAGCAGACGGGCGACGCGGTCAGTCGGCTGGGCGCCAACGCCGATCCAATAGCGGACACGGTCTTCAACCAGGCGAACGCGGTTTTCGTCATCCTTGGCCAGCAGCGGGTTATAGGTGCCGACCTGTTCCAGATACTTGCCATCGCGCGGGGCGCGGCTGTTGGAAACGACGACCTTGTAATACGGGCGCTTCTTGGAGCCGCCACGTGAAAGACGAAGAGAAACAGACATTTAAACTACCTTTCTACGAATTCGAACCAGAATTATTTCTTGAGCAGGTCGTTAAGGTTGGACGGCAAACCGCCCCCGCCCAGGCCCGGAAGACCACCGCCGGCCCCGCCGCCAAGCCCCGGCATCGCCGCGCCAAGGCCGCCTTTGCCGAACATCTTGGCCAGACCGCCAAGCCCGCCCATCTTCTTGATCTGCTTCATCGCGCGCTCCATTTCCTGGTGCATCTTGAGAAGCTTGTTGACGTCCTGAACCTGCACGCCCGAACCATTGGCAATCCGGATCTTGCGCTTGGCGTTAAGCAATTCGGGCTTGGCGCGCTCTTTCGGCGTCATTGAGCCGATGATCGCGTCCATCCGCGTCAGCACCTTGTCGTCCATGCCCGATTGCTGCATCGCCGCCTTGGCCTTCTTCATGCCCGGCATCATTCCGGCCAGCGCGCCCAGGCCGCCCATCTTCTGCATCTGGCGCAGCTGGCTGCGCAGATCGTTCATGTCGAACTGGCCCTTGGCCATGCGTTCGGCCATGCGTTCGGCCTCTTCGGCCTCGATCGCCTGGGCAGCTTTCTCAACGATCGAAACGATGTCGCCCATGCCGAGAATACGGCTGGCGACGCGCGCGGGCTGGAATACCTCGATCGCGTCAAGCTTTTCACCGGTGCCGGCAAATTTGATAGGCTTGCCGGTGACATGACGCATCGACAGCGCCGCACCGCCGCGCGCATCGCCGTCCATCCGGGTCAGGATCACGCCGGTCAGATCAACCTGGCCAGAGAAGCTCTGCGCGACATTGACCGCGTCCTGACCGGTCAGCGAATCGACCACCAGCAGCGTTTCGCGCGGTGTGGCGATGCCGGCGACCGCCCGCATCTCGTCCATCAGCGCCTGATCAACGTGGAGCCGCCCGGCGGTATCGAGCAACAGAACGTCAATCGCCTGAAGCTTTGCCGATTGCAGCGCGCGGGTGGTGATTTCGGTCGGCTGCTGGCCCTCGACAATCGGCAGGGTGGCAACGCCGACCTGCTCCCCCAGCACGCGGAGCTGTTCCTGCGCGGCGGGGCGATTGACGTCGAGCGACGCCATCAGCACCTTCTTGCCCTGCTTTTCCTTCAGCAGCTTGGCCAGCTTGGCGGTGCTGGTGGTCTTGCCCGATCCCTGCAGGCCAACCATCATCACCACAACCGGCGGCGCGGCGTTGAGGTCCAGCCCCGGCACATCCTCACCGCCGAGCATCTCGACCAGCGCGTCATTGACGATCTTGACGACCTGCTGGCCGGGCGTAACCGATTTCAGGACGTTTTGGCCAACCGCCTTTTCCGTCACTTCATCGATGAAGCGGCGGACAACCGGCAGGGCAACGTCAGCCTCAAGCAGGGCGATGCGGACTTCGCGCATGGCATCGCGCACGTCCTGTTCGCTGAGCGCGCCGCGACCCTTCAGCCTGTCAAAGACAGAACCAAGCCGGTCTGAAAGGGCGTCAAACATTCGCAAATCGCTCCAAAACGCGAAAAAAGCCGGTGGGCGAAACCTCGCCGACCAGCTTGCCGCCAGAACCTGTAATTCCTTGAATGGTGGAGCCTAGCGGGATCGAACCGCTGACCTCCTGCATGCCATGCAGGCGCTCTCCCAGCTGAGCTAAGGCCCCGTACCACTCAATTCCGGCAAACCCCAAAAAGGCCTGCCATCCCCCACCTTGCGGCGAGAGGCCGCCCTCTAGTGGCGGCCTTTCAGCTTGGCAAGGGTATTTTTGCCTCAGGTATCGTCGTTGCCGTCGCCATCATCCAGGCCGACACCCAGATCATCATCGCCGCCCAGATCGACATCGTTGTCCGGCGAATCGCCGTCTTCATCAATGTCCAGATCCGAATCCGCCAGATCGCCGTCCTGCGTCGTTTCGGCCTTTTCCTTCTGGATTTCCTCATAGGGAATCGGCTGCTTGGACTTCAGCACCGGTTCCGGGTGCCAGGCATAGCCGCATTCGATGCAGGTGACCGGATCGTCCTTGCCCAGATCATAAAAGCGGGTGCCGCATTTCGGGCAGCCGTGCTTGGCACCCCATTCAGCCTTGACCATAAAATTCCTCACATACGCGGTGCCGGGCCGGCCCCACGAAAAACTGGTAAATACGTATTGGGAGGCTATTGCGCCAGTCCCAGCGCGGGCGCGCCTTGCCATAGGGAGCGCCCGCTGTCAAAAGCCGCGCACATTCCGCCTGCAACCTCTCCAATTTGCCATTGCGAGCGGCTGCGGGCCTGCATGACAAACCCGATGACCGCGTGCCCGATTCGGGTTTGCCTGGCCCCGCTTGCGGTGGCGCCATTGTATTGAAGAGGCTGAAGTGACACCGACCGATCCCGCCGCCATGCGCCCGCGCCGCTTTCTGCCCGCAGGCCCGCTGCGCGGCAAGATTCGCGTGCCGGGTGACAAGTCAATCAGCCACCGCTGCGTCATGCTGGGCGCGCTGGCCGTGGGCGAAACCCGCGTGACCGGCCTGCTTGAGGGTGAGGACGTGCTGGCCACCGCCGCCGCGATGCGGGCAATGGGCGCTGAGGTTGAGCGCACCGACGAAGGCCAATGGAGCATTCACGGCGTTGGCGTGGGCGCCTTGCTGCAACCCCGAAGCCCGCTCGACATGGGCAATTCGGGCACGTCGACCCGGCTGCTGATGGGGCTGGTTTCCAGTCATCCGATCACCACCACATTTGTCGGTGACGCCAGCCTGTCCGGGCGGCCGATGGGGCGGGTGATCGATCCGCTGCGGCAGATGGGCGCAGCGTTCGAGGCGAGTGAAGGTGGCCGGCTGCCGCTGACAGTGCGGGGGGCCAGCCCGGCCGTACCCATCACCTATCGCCTCCCGGTCGCTTCTGCCCAGGTCAAGAGCGCGGTGCTGCTGGCCGGGCTCAACACGGCGGGCATTACCACCGTTATAGAGCCCGTGCCAACCCGCGATCATTCCGAGCGGATGCTGCGCGGCTTTGGAGCGGAACTGACCGTTGAGGAAGTGAACGGCGAACGCGTGATCCGCCTGCACGGTGAGGCCGAGTTGAAGCCGCAGGTAATCGAAGTGCCGGGCGACCCATCATCTGCCGCATTCTTCATCGTTGCCGCGCTGGTAGTGCCGGGCAGTGAAGTGCTGATCCAGAACGTGGGCCTCAACCCAACCCGCGCCGGGATCGTCAAGGTGCTGCGGCAGATGGGCGGCCAGATCGATGAAGTGAACGCCCGCGTGGTTGGCGGAGAGCCGGTTGCCGACCTGCTGGTCCGGCACTCACCCCTGAAGGGGATAGAGGTCGATCCGGCGGTTGCGCCCAGCATGATCGATGAATTTCCCGCCCTGTTCGTGGCCGCCGCCGTGGCCGAAGGCACGACGGTAACGACCGGGCTGGACGAACTGCGGGTCAAGGAGAGCGACCGTATCACTGCCATGGCCGAGGCCCTGACCGCAGCCGGAGCGCGGGTGCGGGAGACTGAAAACGGCCTGACGGTAGAAGGCAGCGGCGGCGACCCGCTGCGCGGCACGGCCGGCGCGATCGCGACTCATCTGGATCATCGCATCGCCATGGCCATGGCCATCGCCGGCCTGGTCAGCCGGGACGGGGTCGAAGTGGATGATACCCGTCCGATCGCCACAAGTTTCCCGGTGTTCGAAACCTTGCTGGATGGGCTGCGCGCATGACCTTTGACTGGTCCACCCTTGTCGGATTGCTGGGATCGGCGTTGTTCCTTGGCGGATTTGCCTATGCCAACGCCGCGCAGCAGCTAAACAAGGTGCTGTTCAACCTGATCAACCTGATCGGCTCGATCCTGCTGCTGATTTCGCTGGCCGTGCATTTCAACCTTCCCGCCTTTGTCCTTGAGGTGTGCTGGGGCGTGATCGCATTGGGCGGGCTGATCCGGTCTCTTGCTGCGCGGCGGCGGGGAGAAGCGCAATGATCATCGCGGTTGACGGCCCCACTGCCTCTGGCAAGGGGACCATCGCCAAGGCGCTGGCCGCGCATTTCGCCCTGCCGCATCTCGACACCGGACTGCTCTATCGCGCGGTCGGCAGGCAGGTGGCGCTGAACCACGGCAATCCCGATGATCCCACGGATGGATTGGCCGCCTGCGATTTTCCCGACAGCCTGCTGGCCGATCCCGACCTGCGCAGCGAATCGACCGGCGCCCTTGCCAGCCGCGTTTCGGTTCACCCCGGGGTGCGTCAGGCGCTTTACGAACGCCAGCGCGCTTTTGCCCTGCAACCGGGCGGGGCGGTGCTGGACGGGCGAGACATCGGCACGGTGATCGCCCCTGAAGCCGAAGTGAAGCTGTTCGTCACAGCCTCGGTCACGGCACGGGCGGAGCGGCGGTTTCATGAAATGCAGGCGCTGGGCCGCCGCGTTACCCTGGCCGAAATCCTTGCCGATATCGAAGCACGCGATGCCCGTGACCGCAGCCGGGCCGAAGCGCCGCTGATCGCGGCCGCCGACGCGGTGGTGCTCGACACGTCTGACCTTGACCGTGACGCGGCAATCGCCGCCGCGATCCGCATTGTACAGGCGCACGAGCGCACAGACCGCTAACCTTCTGATCGTCCCCACAGACAAGGGGCTTGACTGCATCGTAGATTTTCATACCTTGTTATATAACTTGGTATCTGGAGAAGTGTGATGCGCGATATCATGGCCGACATGGGGCCATCATTTCTGGGCAGCCGATTGAAGCGGCTGGGCGAACGGATGCAGGCCGGCGCGGCCAGTGTCATCACCGATGCCGGATTGCCGATGCAGCCGGGGCACATGGCGATTTTGGCAGCCCTGCGTTCCGGCCCCTTGACCATTGGCCAGCTGGCCGAAGCAATCGGCACCAGCCAACCTGGCATAACCCGCACTGTTGGCCAGCTTGCCCGGGCCGGTATCGTGGAAGATGCCCACGCCACCGATCAGCGCACCCGGCTCGTCACGCTCAGCGCCCAGGGCGCTGCCGCGGCACAGCGCGCAGCAACGGACATCTGGCCGCGCGTTGGCCAGGCCGCACAAGAATTGCTGACCGAGGCGGGGGGCGATTTCATGGCCCAGCTTGCGGCGATCGAGATCGCGCTGGGGGCGGCGTCCATTGCCGAACGCGCCGCGCGGCTCAGCCCCGGAGCGCTGCGCCTGCGCGAATTTGACGATTCGCTGGCGCAAGAGTTTCATGACATCAACGCCGAATGGATCGAAACGATGTTCCGGATTGAAGCCACCGACCGGGAGGTTCTGGAAAACCCACGCGAGCGGATATTGGCACCGGGCGGATCGATCCTGTTCGTCGAAGCGGCGGGGCTGGGCATCGTTGGCACCTGCGCCCTGCAGAAAACCGGCTCGACCAGCTTTGAGCTGACCAAGATGGGCGTGCGTGAGGCCGCGCGCGGCCTGAAAGCGGGTGAATTCCTGCTTGATGCCGTGATCGAACGCGCGCAGCAGATGGGCGCGAATCCGCTTTATCTGCTGACCAATCGCAAATGCGCAGCGGCAATCCATCTGTACGAAAAGCTGGGGTTTGCCCATGACGCCGGAATCATGGCAAATTATGGCGCACGCTATGAACGCTGCGATGTTGCCATGCTGTATGCCGGAAAGAACGCGTCGCATTAACCCGGCATCGGTCCGCCACGCGGTGCGTGCCATTCATCGCATCGCGCGGCGGCACTCAATCAAGCCTTAACCACGCTGCGACGATAGCCAGGGGGTTTTCAGGAGAACCCGCCCATGGCCGTTGCCGCCCATTTCGAAGCTCAACCTGCAGCAACTCCGCGGGCGAAGCGGCGGCGATTGTTGTTGCAGGCTGCCGCCGGGGCGAACGGTGAAACCGCGGCGGCAACGGTCCACAACGTCTCTGCCACGGGAATATTGCTGGAAACATCGGTGGCACTGGAACCTGACGAGCGGTTTGAAGTCGACTTACCCGAGGTTGGAGTTGTTGCGGCACAGGTGGTGTGGCGTGATGAGGGATTTCACGGTTGCCGGTTCGATCATGACCTGGGCGGCGCGGCGCTGGGCGCGCTGGCCTTGCGCAGTGATCCGGTGCGCCCTGCCCAGCCCGGCGGCGCAATTGAGCACGAACCCTTTCCAGCACGCCTGCAACGCCTGCGCAAACAGCGCGGTCTTACGCTTGCCGCAATCGGTGCCGCGCTGGGCGTGAGCAAACCAACGGTCTGGGCCTGGGAACAAGGGCGCAGCAGGCCCACCCCCGATCATCTTGCTGCACTGGCGCGTGCGCTTGCTGTTCCGG
Organism: Pseudomonadota bacterium; assembly: GCA_018240895.1. GTDB lineage: Bacteria > Pseudomonadota > Alphaproteobacteria > Sphingomonadales > Sphingomonadaceae > Novosphingobium. Next base: position 55,943 of record JAFEEX010000039.1, read on the forward strand.
AAACCGAGCTTGCCGGCACGATCACCAATCCACGGCTTCCCGGCGTGCTGAACCATGCTCGCCAGCAGATCGCGGATGCCATGGGGATCGATCCTGAAAAAGTGCGAATCTTGATCGAACCATAGAAATCTTGTCGCCTGAAGATTTGCCCCTTTCGCGAATCGCTATACATCATTAACTATAAGAAATCGTTGATATTTTTTAGTTTCGTTAGGTAACGCAGCTAAATCTGGCAGTCGCCGGCAGCGATCAGGGGAAGCGCGAAAACAGACAAAATTTCAAGACCGATCGTCAAGCATGGTGTCCGCCCGGAACAGGGCCAGGCAGGCACCACCGCGCGGCGAAAGGGGGGGCAAAATCACCATGGTTGTGGACTTCACAATGCCGGAGCGCGCCGCGCTCTACGGAATGCTGGCGGACAATGCAGATAACATCGTGGTAAAGAGTGACCCGCGCGGGTTCATCGTTTCCGCTTCTCCCGCGCTGGCGGGGTTGGGGGCAAACCTGCGGGACTTGCTGTTCGGCCCGCATTTGAGCGATCTGGCGCGATCAGACCGGGCGGAAGCGTTGGCTGTCAGGCACCGCGCCACGTTCGCCGGACACGGCAATGGCCAGTGGCATGAATTTCCGTCCAGCACCGGTGGATGGTTTGAAATCAGGATGCAGCGCCTGTGCGAAAGCGGCGGCCAGGCCTATGGCGTGCTTAGCGTTCTACGCAGCGTGACCGAGCGCAAATCGCTGGAAGAACGCCTGTTCGTTGCGGAATTGACCGATCCCCTCACCCGGCTGACCAATCGCATCGCCTTCACCGCGATGCTGGAATACCTGATCGCCAACAAGGCTGCGGGCTGCCTGGCGCTGTTCGATCTCGATCATTTCATGACTCACAATATCACTTATGGTCAGGCCGCCGCTGATGATCTGCTGCGGGCCTTCGCCGATTTGCTGCGCAACGCAAGCCGGCGTGAGGATATCATTTCCCGCCTTGGCGCAGAGCGTTTTGCCGTGCTGCTGCCCCAATGTGGCACTGAGGCAGCGCGTGATCTGTGCCAGGGCGTAATCGAAATGCTGGCGGACATGAACCATGAAACCCGTGGTCACGCCCTGTCAGCAAGCTGCGGCGTGGCCCCGATCACCGGCTCGGTTGATCAAACCGTGCGGCGCGCAGAATTTGCATTGTTCCTGGCCAAGGCCAAGGGCCGGTCCCGCGTGGAAATCAGCCGCGATGACGCTGGCCACGCGTCGCCTCCCCAAAAGGCCGCGCTCAGCCCCGCCCCCCAATGCGATCAGGCCCGCCGGTCACAGCTGGGGTCTTTGTCCCAGGGCGCGTGGTAAAACGCGAAATGAAGCGCATCGAAAACCTCGCCCAATTTGGCCCATGAACTGCCCGCTCCCGACTTGATCGCGCGGGTGCAAGCGTCCAGCCAATGGCTGCTATCCTTGTTGATCATCACAACCTCCTTCTGGCTGATGCGTTGCAATTGTCAGAAATATGGGCGCACATCCAACAAATCGCTCGACGGGATACATAAGCGCACCTTATTATTCGGCGATGCGCAGGTTGCCCCCTCTTGCCGCTGTCCGGGTGTTTGAAGCGGCGGCGCGGCACGATACCTTCACGGCCGCCGCCACCGAACTGGGCATGACCCAGGCCGCGGTCAGCTATCAGATCAAACTGCTGGAGGAACGGCTGGGCCTGCCCCTGTTCCACCGTGAAGGCCGCCGCGCCATCCTGACAGAGGCAGGACGCCGGATCGCACCATCGCTGACTCAGGCTTTCGACGCGATCGACGCGAGCTTTTCCCAATTGCGCACCGAAAGCCAGGCGACCCTGACCGTTTCCACCACCCCGACTTTCGCCAACACCTGGCTGGCCTGGCGGATCGGCGGGTTTCAGATGCAGCATCCCGATTTGGCGGTGCGTATGGTGGTGGGTGATGACCTGACCGATTTTACCCGTGACGAAGCCGATGTGGCGATTCGCTCCGGCCCCGCCCCATGGCCCGATCTGCTGTGCGAACGCTTGCTGGAAATTGATTTCACGCCGATGTGCAGCCCGCAGTTCCTTGCCCGCCACGGCCCGCTCCAGCCTGCGGACCTGCTCGACCTGCAAACGATCATTCCGCAGGACAACTGGCGTGACAGCTGGCTGGCTGCCGCAGGCGTTACCATCCCCCAACAGCCGGCACGCCCCGGAGTGCAACTGGATTCGCAGGCCAATGAAGGCAATGCGGCAATGGCGGGCCAGGGCATCGCGCTGCTCACCCCCTATTTCTGGCGCAACGATGTGGCCGAAGGACGGCTGGTCAGGCCGTTTGATCTGGTTGCCTCGCAAGGCTACGCCTATTGGCTGGTCATGCCGCAGCGCGGCCGCGCGACCGCCAAGATCAGGCGATTTCGCGAATGGCTGCTGGCAGAGATCGGGGAGGATCTCTCTCCGCAGTAACGACGCACCCGTCTCTACCCAATTGCCTTGCATTTTCCTGCCCCTTGGCCTAGGGGCCGCCGGTCCGGCGCAACCTGCAAGGCTGCGGATGGACGCCGTGTCCGGCATTCGGCCGCTGCGGCAGTGCGGCCCTTTTGGCCCGGCAGCGCGCATGGTGCGCCTGACGGAGAAAAGACCGGCGGAACAACCGCCTGGCCGGAAACATCGACTTTGAGGAAACTCACCCTATGGCATCTGTTGCCAACCCCACCCGCGATCAGTTCGCGGCTCTCCTTGATGAATCACTGGGCGGTGCCGCCGATGGTGGCTTTGAAGGCCGCGTCGTCAAAGGCACCATCACCGCAATTGAAAACGACAAGGCCGTCATCGATGTCGGCCTGAAGAGCGAAGGGCGCGTTGCGCTCAAGGAATTCGCCATGCCCGGCCAGCCCCACGGGCTGAAGGTTGGCGATGAAGTTGAAGTCTTCGTTGACCGCGTTGAAAACGCTGATGGCGAAGCCATGCTCAGCCGCGACCGCGCCCGCCGCGAAGCCGCCTGGGACAAGCTTGAAAACGAATTTGGCGAAGGCAAGCGCGTTGACGGCGTGATCTTCGGCCGGGTCAAGGGCGGCTTCACCGTTGACCTTGATGGCGCCGTGGCCTTCCTGCCCGGCAGCCAGGTTGATATTCGCCCGGTCCGCGACGTGCAGCCGCTGATGGATATCCCCCAGCCGTTCCAGATCCTCAAGATGGATCGCCGCCGCGGCAACATCGTTGTCAGCCGCCGCGCGGTGCTGGAAGAAACCCGCGCCGAACAGCGTTCCGGCCTGATCCAGAACCTGACCGAAGGCCAGATCATTGACGGCGTGGTCAAGAACATCACCGATTACGGTGCCTTCGTTGACCTGGGCGGGATCGACGGCCTGCTCCACGTTACCGACATGAGCTACAAGCGGGTCAACCACCCGAACGAGGTCATCAATATCGGTGACACGGTCAAGGTTCAGATCATCCGCATCAATCAGGATACGCAGCGCATCAGCCTGGGCATGAAGCAGCTTGAAAGCGACCCGTGGGAAGGCGTTGCCGCCAAGTACCCGGTCGGTGCCAAGCTGCACGGCGTTGTCACCAACATCACCGAGTACGGTGCATTCGTCGAACTGGAAGCCGGCATCGAAGGCCTGGTCCACGTTTCGGAAATGTCGTGGACCAAGAAGAACGTCCACCCGGGCAAGATCGTCAGCACTTCGCAGGAAGTCGACGTCATGGTGCTGGAAGTCGATAGCGACAAACGCCGCATCTCGCTTGGCCTCAAGCAGGCCCAGCAGAACCCCTGGGAAGCCTTTGCCGAGAAGCATCCGGTCGGCTCGACCGTGGAAGGCGAAGTCAAGAACGCCACCGAGTTCGGCCTGTTCATCGGCCTCGATGGCGATGTCGACGGCATGGTGCATATGTCGGATATCGCCTGGGGTATCTCGGGCGAGGACGCGCTGGCGCTGCACCGCAAGGGCGAGCAGGTTTCGGCCATCGTTCTTGACGTCGATGTCGAGAAGGAACGCATCAGCCTGGGCATGAAGCAGCTTGAAAAGGGCGCTCCGGCGGCTGGCGTTACGGCTTCGGCCTCGGGCCTCAAGAAGAACGACGTCGTCACCGTTACCGTGCTCGAAGTCCGCGATGGCGGTCTGGAAGTGCAGGCGGGCGACGATGGCGCCACCGGCTTCATCAAGCGCAGCGACCTTGGCCGCGACCGTGACGAGCAGCGTCCTGACCGGTTCCAGGTCGGCCAGAAGCTCGATGCGATGGTCACCGGCTTCGATCGTTCGAAGAAGCCCAACTTCTCGGTCAAGGCCCGCCAGCTCCACGAGGAGAAGGAAGCGGTCGAACAGTATGGTTCCTCGGATGCCGGCGCCTCGCTGGGCGACATCCTGGGCGCTGCGCTGAAGGCCAAGAAGGACTGACCCTTCGCAGCCTTACAAAGGTAAGCCAATCAAAGGCCCGTCCGGAGCGATCCGGGCGGGCTTTTGCTTGTGTCGTGATCAATCGGACAAGCCCCATCCAGCAAGCGGTCCGCGCGGGGGCGCTGAAGATGCGCTCTAATTCACCGTGGCCTGGAACTTTACCGCAAATGCGGACGAGGCCGCCAGGGTTCCGATGTTGGCGGTCAACGTGCTGCCGGCGAAGGTGGCTCCGCCGGCGGTAATACTGTTCGCACAGGTAGTGCCGGACCGGATCGATCCCGCCACGAATGCAAGGTTGGCAGGAAGCGTATCCGTCGCCACCACGCTGTCCGCAGAAGCAACGCCGGTGTTAGAGACCACGATGCAATATTCCAAAACCGCGCCAGGAATCGCCTTGGGGTTGGTTACGTTGTCAATCGTGTCTGAAATGATCGAGCTCGTCTTGGTAACACTTACATTCGGCCCTACGGGATATACATCTATTCCGGTTATCCCGCTATAATTGGGATCATCGCGGATCATGACCGTGACGGTGTTGCTGGTTTGCGTGGCAGCACCAAGACTGATTGTCTTTTGTTGCCACCCTGCGGCCGCCACGCTGGTTCCGGCATAAATTTTTGTACTCCCCCAATAGACATCAATTTCAACCGCAGCACTGTTGGCCGTACTGAAATAGGCCCAGAATGTGATCGTGTATTTTTGCCCCACGTTGGTCGAAACAGTTTGCTGGGCGCCCGACGTTGTTCCGGATACAAGGGGATAGGTCAGGCAGGCAGCCCCCACGCAGCCCGAATAGAATTCGGTTGAACCACCCGCCGCGGTGATTGCGGCGTTGGGCGCTGACAAGGCATGGTTGAATGCTGCGCCGGCTCCCGCAGCCGAACTTGTCCATCCGGTTGCCGTCGTCGCGGTGCCGGTAAAGTATGGATTGGTCACCTGATTCGCGCAGGCAGGCCCGCTGAAAAACGCGAGTGCCGCGATCAGCAAGGCCACAAATTTCAAGCCGCAATCAGCCACTTTCACCCCCATTAGGAGATCAGGCAACACCAGGCACCGCGACCATGCTTAGCCAACCACAATGATATTGGCCGGCCGAATATCAGAATCGTATGAAAAATGAATGAACGGGAAACCATGTTTTTCGCCAGATATTTGTGAAAGCAGCTGCCTTTCCCGTCCCCGCATCATGCCCTGCGCGAACCAGTCCTTCCCTCTCGTGCGAAAGCGGGGCTAGGATAACGGCAGGAGATTCCCATGATCGAAATTCATCAGTTTCCCTGCCTGTCCGACAATTACGGCTACCTGCTGCATGATCCGGTAAGCGGCGAGACAGCTTGTATCGACACACCCGACGCCGAAGAATATCTGCGGCAGGCGGCGGCGAAGGGCTGGCAAATCACCCAGATATGGAACACCCATTGGCATCCCGATCATGCTGGCGGGAACGCGGCGATAAAGGCCGTGACCGGCTGTACGATCATTGGCCCGGCCGAGGTTGAGAAGCTGGGCACCGCGCCCGACCGCGTGGTGAGCCAGGGCGACCAGGTCAAACTGGGCGAATGGGACGCGGCGGTGATCGACGTCGGCGGGCATACCAGCGGCCACATCGCTTATTACCTTGCGGACGCGGCGGTCGCCTTTGTTGGCGATTCGGTCTTTGCGCTGGGATGCGGACGAATGTTTGAAGGGACGCCGGACCAATTCTGGGCCAGCCTTGGGCGGATCAAGGCGCTGCCACCTGCAACGCTGCTTTACTGCGCACACGAATATACCCAGTCGAACGCCCGCTTTGCCCTTCACGCCGATCCTGAAAATGCTGATCTGGCGGCATATGCGCAGCAAGTGGCAGCGGCGCGGGCCGATGGCCGTGCAACCGTGCCGACCCCGCTGGCGCGGGAACTGGCCACCAACCCCTTCCTGCGCGCCGACGATCCGGCGATCCAATCGCGCTGGGGCGGCGGTGATCCGGTGGCGACCTTCGCGGCGCTGCGGGCGGCCAAGGACAATTTCTAGATCAGGTGCAGGACCAGCGGAGGAGAGGATATGAAAGCGCTGCTGGTTGAAAAGCTGTCTTCGGACCTGTCCGGCGTCGGCCTGTCAAACTTGCCAGAACCGGTGCGCCAATCGGGCCAGGCTCTGGTCCGGGTCCGCGCCGCCTCGCTCAACTTTCCTGACCTGTTGATGACCCGGGGCGGATACCAGTTCAAGCCGGATCTGCCGTTCATCTCCGGGCTAGAACTGGCGGGAGAGGTAATCGAGGCTGATCCCGATGGCCCGTTCAAACCCGGCGACAAGGTATTCGGCGGGCAAAAGACCGGAGCCTTTGCCGAACTGGCCGCGATAGATTCTGCCGCGCTGCGCCCGATCCCCCCGAGGATGAGCTTCCCGGTCGCCGCCGCGCTTGGTGCGGCCTATGGCACGGCCTGGACCGCGCTGGTCGAACTCGGAGAAATCAAGCCGGGCCAATGGGTGCTGGTCCATGGAGCGACCGGCGGGGTTGGTCTGGCGGCCTGCGATCTGGCCAGGGCGCTGGGCGCGCGGGTGATCGCTGCCAGCGGATCGCCCGGCAAGCTGGACGCGCTAAAAGCGGCAAGCCAGGCGGACGCGGTGGTGCTGGCGCAGGGCAGGTTTCGCGAACAGGTGAGTGACATCACCGGCGGGGCGCTGTGCGATCTGGTCTATGATCCGGTGGGCGGCGATGTGTTTGACGAAAGCACCCGCTGCGTCGCCTTTGGCGGCAA
>JAFEEX010000003.1 GCA_018240895.1 Pseudomonadota bacterium
ACACCGCCGGAATGGTCGATCGCGCCGCCCTGGGGGTTGAAGGCGCGGCGGCGCGCGCCGATTGTCTGGTCCCGCTGCTGAAAGCCTGGGGAACCGACATCGGCTGCGAGGTCGCTAGCCTTGGCGTGCAGATACACGGCGGCATGGGTTTCATCGAGNNGGGCTTCATCGAGGAAACCGGCGCGGCCCAGCACTATCGCGATGCGCGGATCACCCCGATCTATGAAGGCACCAACGGCATTCAGGCCGCCGATCTGGTGACGCGCAAACTGGGTTACGAAAACGGCGGCGTGCTGGAAGCCTTGTTTGCGGAGGCGGCACGCGATTGTGCCGATGCCCCGCAGATCGCCGGACTTGCGCAGGATTGCATCGCCATAACCCGGTGGATGGCAAACGAGGCCAGCCTTGACGACCGGCTGGCGGGAAGCGTGGCGTTCTGCACCATGGCCGCGGTGGCCGTGGCCGGGTGGCAATTGCAGCGCCAGGTGCGTGACGGTGCCGGCGGCAAGGCAAAGGAGGTGGTCGCGCGGTTCTTTGCCGATCATATCGCCACCGAAGCGCGCGGCCTGAAGGCGGCGGCAATGGCCGGGTCCGGCCTGCTCTATGCGCTTGATGCGGCGGAACTGGCTGGATGAACGATCAGGGAGATCCCCTGGCCCGGATCGCCGACGCGCTTGAACGGATAGCCCCAGCCCCCGCGCCGCCGATCGACTGGCTGGCCGCGCCGGCCTATGTCTGGGATGGGGCGGCTCGGGTGGTGGCGCGCATCGCCGCACCCCATCTTGATCTGCTGCAGGGGATCACCGCGCAGAAGGATCTGGTAACCGCCAATGTCGCGCGGTTGGCAGCCGGCCATGCCGCGCATGATATGCTGCTGTGGGGATCGCGCGGCATGGGCAAGTCCGCCCTGCTGCGCGCCAGTGTCGCTGCGGCCCAGCGCACCGATCCCGCCGCGCTGGCGCTGGTTCAGGTCGCACCTGAAGCACTCGCAAGCCTGGCCACGCTGTTCGCGCAGCTTGGCGCGGTGGATCGCCGCTTTCTGGTATTTATCGATGACCTTGGCTTTGAGGAGGGTGACAGCACCGGCCCGCGTGCACTGCGGTCCTGGCTGGAAGGCGGGGTGGAAGCCCGGCCCGGCAATGTCCGGCTGGCGATCACTTCCAACCGCAGGGCGATTGTACCGCGCCATTTGTCCGAACAGGATGATCCGATCAACCCGCGCGATGCGGTGGATGACCGGTTGGCCCTGGCCGATCGCTTTGGTCTGTCGATCGGGTTCCACAACTGCACCCAGGACGATTATCTGGCGATCATCGCCGGTTATTGCGACACGTTCGGTCTTGCCTGGGATCAGGCGGAAGCGCTGGAATGGTCCAAGCGGCGCGGCGCGCGGTCCGGCCGGGTGGCGTGGCAATTCGTCACCGAACTGGCCGGGCGGGCCGGACGACCGCTTGACCTGCCTATTGCTGGACAGACTGATCCTTCTTGAAGCCGGCGGTATATTGCGCATTCGGATCGCCCTTCAGCTCGCGCTGCGGCGGCATCCGGTCCGTCACCACGGTTTTGATCGCCGCCGCCGGAGCTGCATTGGGGGCGACCACCCGCCAGACGATGCCGGCGGTATCATCGGTGACCAGCAGCGCTCCGTCCCTGGCAAAACTGACCCAGGTCGGACGGCCATGGGTTTCCTTCTGACTGGCAAGGAAACCGGTCAGCAGCGGGACGGGCAAACCTTGCGGGTTGCCGTTGGCGTCGAACTTCACGAAAACCACGTCATAGCCGGACAGCGGCGTGCGGTTCCATGATCCATGCCGGGCGATGACGGCGCCATTGGCATAGTCCGGCCCAAGCTTTTCCCCGCCCGTGATGAAGGCCATGCCCAGCGCGGCGACATGAGCGCCCAGCCCATATTCCGGCTTGCGCACGTAGTCATCGAAATATTCCGGCGGGGCGCTGGTTACGCGGGTGTCATCGTGCTTCTTCCAATAGACCCACGGCCAGCCATAATGCGCGCCGACCGGGACATTGGTGAGATAGTCCGGCACCAGATCCGGCCCAAGCTGATCACGCTCGTTCACGGTGGTCCACAATTCTCCGCTCGACGGATTCCAGGCAAGGCCGTTGGGATTGCGCAGCCCTTGTGCGAACTGGCGCGGATATCCGGTTTTCAGATTCAGCTCCCAGATCGCGGCGCGGCCCTGTTCCGCTTCCATGCCCTTTTCGGCGATGTTGCTGGATGAGCCGACCGCCACGAACAGGCGCGTACCATCAGCGCTGAGCAGCACGTTGCGCATCCAGTGGTTGCCGCCACCCGGCAGGTCCATCAGCTTTTTCGGCGCGGCGGAAAGCGTGGTTTCGCCAAGTGCATAGGGGAATGACAGCACGGCGTTGTGATTGGCAACGTACAGCGTGCCATCGCGCCAGGCGAGGCCGGAGGGAGAGGCAAGGCCATTGCCCTGCCGCAGCACGAACTTCTGGTCCGCCTTGCCATCACCGTTGCTGTCCCGCAGCAGCACCAGGGCATCGGGCGATTTGCCATGCGCACCGGCGCGCTCCATCAGCCAGGCCCCGATCCAGGCGGTAATGCCCGTGCCAAGGTTGCCTTCCGGCGCATCGGCTTCGGATATCAGCACGTCGCCATTGGGCAGGGTCAGCATCACCCGCGGATGATCCAGCCCTTCGGCAAAGCGCGACACCACCAGACCCTTGGCCGCGGTTGGCGCCTCATTGGCTGCCCAGCCGATCGGCTTGGCTATTCCGATTGACGGGAACTGTTCCGGCTTGGGCTCGACAATCGCGGGATCGTGGCCGGACAGTTCGTCCACGCTCTTTTCCGCTGGCGTGCCATGCATCAACCAGAAGGCGATCCCGCCGAAGACAAGAAGGAATACCGCGAGGGCGACGAGCAGTTTGCCTTTGGTCGACATGGCGGTTTGATAAGCGGAACCTGGCTAGGCGGCAAGGCAGAAGCGATATAATGTAACCTGATGTATGCATTCACACCCGATCGATCGCTGCCCAGGTCCGAACTCTATCGCGAACTGGCCGCTTCGGCGCGCGCGCTGGTTGCGGGGGAGCCGGATGGCGTGGCCAACATGGCCAACCTTTCCGCGCTGATCTGGCAATTCGTCGATCGGCTCAACTGGGCGGGGTTCTACCGCGTGGTCGATGGCCAGCTTGTTCTGGGGCCGTTTCAGGGCAAGGCGGCCTGCATTCGCATCCCGTTCGGTCAGGGCGTGTGCGGCGCGGCGGCGCAAAGCGGGGAAACCCAGCTCGTTCCCGATGTCCACGCCTTTCCCGGCCATATTGCCTGCGATGCGGCAAGCCGCAGCGAGCTGGTGGTGCCGGTGATACGCGGCGGGCAGGTCATCGCGGTGATCGATCTGGACAGCCCCGAACCCGGCCGGTTCGATGCCGAGGACGCCGCCGGAATTGAGGCACTGGCCAAGGTAATTGCCGCGGTAATCTGACGTCGTGGTGTTGCGCCGAATCGGGACAGCATAAAGACGCGCTGCGCGGCGCGCTTGGAAAGTGGCGCCCCCTGATGGTAAGTTCCAGGTTAACGCCGAAGCTAACACCGGAATCGTCCGGCCCGGTTCAGGGGATTGCCATGCCTGTTCGCCCATCCACCATCATCCTGGCAGGTGCCATTGCACTTGCCGGAACTCTGACGTCCGGCGCACCGGTCTTTGCCCAGCCGTCCCCCCTTCCGCCGCCGCCATCGGGCGTGGTTGATGCAGAGGGCCGCGTTTACGGTGACGCTGCGCCGGTAGTGATTGCCGCGCCGCCGCCGCCGATGGCGCCAGCTTACGTCCCGCCCTACACCGGCCAGCCGGGCGGTGATCAAACCGCCTATGCCCAGCCCCGGTATGACAGGGCGGAATGGGAAGCTGCCCAGGCCCGCGCCGATTGGCTGGCCGAATGCCGCCGCAGGCACGGCAACGGCAATATGGTGGGCGGTGCGATAGTGGGCGGCGTCGCCGGCGGATTGCTGGGCAATGCCGTTGCCGGACGGCATGACAAGACGCTGGGGACAGTGGCTGGGGCCGTAGCCGGCGCTGCTGCCGGCGGCGCGATCGGGCACGGTGCCGATACCCGCCGTTCGCGTGATTACTGCGAAAGCTATCTCGATCGCTATACCCGCGCGGGATATGGTTATGGCCAGCCGGGATATGGTTATGGCTACGCCTATCAGCCGATGATGGTCATGGTGCCCGTCATGATGGCGCAGCCTGTGGCCGCGCCAGCCGCACCGCGCCGGTACACCGAAACAACCCAGGTGATAGAGGAATGGGTGCCCGTCACCACGCCCCATCGCCGCTATATTCCGCCGCGCAAGCGCGTTGCCCCGCCGGCCAAGCGCATCCGGGTGGTTCCCGACAAGCGCGTTCCGCTCTGACGGGACCGGAGAGACCGCCTACAACGAACGGCCGATCAGTTCCTTCATAATCTCGCTGGTGCCGCCGAAGATTCGCGTCACGCGGGCCCCGCGCCATTGCTTGGCGATCGGATATTCGTTCATGAACCCGGCCCCGCCGTGGAGCTGAAGGCATTTGTCGACCACTTCGCCTTGAAGTTCGGTGTGCCACAGCTTTGCGGCGGAAGCCTCTACCGGGGTCAATTCGTGCCTGATGTGGCGGGCGATGCACCAATCCAGATGCGCCCAGCCCACCTGCAGCCTGGCCTTGAGATCGGCCAGGACAAACCGGGTGTTCTGAAAATCCAGCACCGGCTTGCCGAAAGCCTTGCGATCCCGCACGAAATCGACGGTCTGGTCAAAGGCGCGCTGGGCAGCGGTCTGGGCGGAAACGGCAATGCTCAGCCGTTCCTGCGGCAGCTCGCTCATCAAATAGATAAAGCCGCGTCCTTCCTCACCAAGGCAATTGGTGATCGGCACGCGAACGTCTTCAAAAAACATTTCTGACGTATCGGCCGCATCAAGCCCAACCTTGTCCAGATTGCGCCCGCGTTTGAACCCTTCGCGGCTGGCCTCGACCAGCACGATCGACACGCCCTTCCACGCCGGCTGCACTTCCGTATCGGTTTTGCAGCAGACCAGGATCAGATCGGCGTTCTGCCCGTTGGTGATATAGGTTTTCGACCCGTTGATGACATAGTGATTGCCATCCTTGCGCGCGGTGGTGCGCAGCCCCTGAAGATCAGAGCCCGTCCCCGGTTCGGTCATGGCAATCGCGGTGACTACCTCTCCGCTGACCATCCGTGGCAACCAGGTCTGCTTCTGCTCTTCCGACCCGTACTGGATGATGTAATTGGCCACGATGTCTGACTGGAGCGAAAAGCCCGTGGCAACATCGGTGCCATAGCTCACTTCCTCGTCAATGATCGCGTTATAGCCAAAGTCCAGCCCCAGCCCGCCATAGGCTTCGGGCACGGTTGGGCACAGCAGGCCAAGCTCCCCCGCCTTGGGCCAGACATCGCGCGGAACCAGGCCCGCCGCATCCCATTCATCGGCATGGGGTTCAAGCTGCTCGGCAACGAAGCGGCGCACGGTTGCGCGGAACGCTTCATGATCTTCGGAATAGCAACTGCGCGAAAGCGAATCGAGTGACATGGGCCGGCCTCTGCCAAGGGGTGATGCCCCCGGGCATAGAAGCGCGCATAGGGGTGGGCAAGGGATTTAATCGATCACTTAAATCGAGCCCGAGTTGCGCCGCGCAACTTGCAAGAGCGACGCTGGTTGCGGCGTGTTATCGCCGCGAATGCCTGAATTCCGCACCGGCGCGATGCCCGCGCCCTGCCGCGATCAGCGGCACGGTGGGGGTGGCGGCACCGATGCTGCAAGCCAGAACCTGCGGATCCTCGGCAACGGGGGCCGATATCGGCGGCGGCAGGGAATAGCGGCAAACCGTGCCATCATCCCGCGGGGCTTCCAGGATTCGATCATGGCCGGCACCGTTGGTTTCGACAAACCCGTCGAAACCGACAATCAGCCTGTCCCCCGAGGGCCGGGCAACCACCATGCTGCCCGATTCCAGCGGCTTGCCCTGCCCGTCCTGCAACCGCACCGGGCGGGGCACAAACAGGATCGCATCAAGCCGCACCAGCCCGACCGTGCGGCGCGGAATAACCAGCCTGCGCTGGAACACCCGCGCGACGACATCGTTGGGCAGCTTGTCCGGATCGATCTCGTAATCGGCGGCCACAGCGGGGATCACCGCCCCGATCAGGATGCGGCCGTGCTTGTCGGTATGTCCGGCGAATTGATGGTTGTGCTTGACTGTCAAACCGCCAACCCGGCCGGCACGGACCAGGGCAAAGGTTCCATCGCCCGATGCACGGGGAAACACCTTGCCGCCAGCCAGAATCAGCGATCCACGGGCATTCAGGCGCAGCGCCCCGGTGCCGTCCTGGAACTCGCCCTGCAATTGCAGATCGGTCGCACGGGCGCGGAAATTGGTCATTGCCGTAACGCGCGGACGCTGGCTTTCTTCAACCGTCACAACGTATCCCAGCGGCTTCTGGTCGGTGGCCATCTGGCGGTAGGTTGCAGCGGCAAAGGGCTTGTAACCGGTGCGCTGCGTGGCGCTAAGGCCGCCCCAGTTGCGTTTGCCAAGCCGGATCGAAAGGCCAATCGATGCAGCAAGCGTGCGCCGCGTATCAGTCTGATAGGCAAGCGCGCCGTTGATGCTGACACCGTCGCGCACTTCGTACCGTGTTGAAAGGTTCACGAAGTCCGTCTTTTTCGCCAGTTGCGGATATCTTGGGTCTGGCAGGCGCCAGGCATGGCCCGCAGCGAGCTGAAAGCTTGCACGGGCCCCTGTGTAGCCGGTCTGGACCGTTACCGAACGCATCGGCAGCGGATCACCCAGCGCCGCCGCAACGTCGCGATACCGTGACGTCGGCCATGCGGCCGCCACACGTCCAGTAAAGCCGGCCCCGCCCGTTTCCAGCGCGGCATTGATCATCGCGCCGCTTCCACCCGCTTTACCAGAGCTTGCCCGGGCCTCTATCGAAGCCAGGACAAGCCCGCCAAGCGCGACGTCAAACCGGGCCCCGGCATTGGCAAGGGTGCGGGTTGCCTCGACACTCACCGTTCCGGTAACCGATTGGCTGATCCCTCGTCGGTAGAAGCCGGTTGCGGCAAGCTCACCATATGTATCGTTCGGTTCCGCGTATCGTCGTCGGACAAAGCCGATGTTCGCTGAAAATTGCCGTATTCCCGGCGCGAGCAGCTCTGGAGTTGAATAGAACCGGATATTCTGAACGGTTTCCCGGCCAAGAACATCCCGAACGACCACGGCCGCCTCGCCGCGGCCAGCGGGCATCGGCACGTTGCGAATCGTGAACTCTCCGGGTTCGACCTTGCCAACCTGGCTGGTCTGGCCATTGGCAATCAGATCAATCGCGGTCGGAACCGAAACCCGTCCTGTCAGCATGGGTAGCGGTGTGGTGATCAGGTCTGGCCGCAACGAATAGTCGCTGGCAATCTTGAAACCGCCGATCCGGAAGGCGCGCTGGCTTCCGGTGACGTCGGTAATGACGTCACCCACAGCCATGATCATCGCCTTTCCGGGCATATAGAGCTGCGCGGTCGTATCCAGCCGCTGGACAACCGCCGGTCCGGCGACATCGCTGCGCATCGCAAATGACGTCGTTACCAGAAAGTTGCCCCGCCCTGCTGCGGCTTCAAACAATCCGCCGGCCGATCGGCGCCCGGAAGTATCAACCGAACCGATCAGATCATAGTTCAGCTTGGCCCATGTCAATGAACCGCTTTCGCCATCGGTCGCCTGGCGAATGCCCAGATCGATCAGGTTCGCGCCATCGCTCTTGCGCAGCAAATCGACAAACAGCGTTTGTCGCTGGCCATCGAAATTCCACTTGGCGACCGGCAGCTTGGCCAGCGGGATCTTTCCGCTGGCACCGCTCGGCACATCAATGCCCGCCACGCGCGCATCATCGGCCTCGATCGTCAGTTCACCGCCTGCAGTCCATTCAAGAAAGGCCATGCGCGGCTTGCGCCGGCCATCGACCACGATTTCCGACAGGCCCGGCGTGCCGGCGCGCGAAACCGTGTCGACATTGACGCCGACGGGAAGTTCAAACGGATCAGCCTGGGCCCACGCGGTTCCGCTTCCCGGCAGAAATGCCAGGGAAGCGATCAGACCCGCTGCAAGCGCAAGAAGCCGTTTAGCCGCACTTGGACAGCAGCGCATCGATCGCAGCCTCGTCAACGTCAGCGACGAGGCGGGTTGCGCCGCTGGCGCAGCCACCCGGTAGCGGCCAGATTGCCGCGTTCCCCGCCTGGACATAGCGCAGGCTGTTGTTTTCGAGCGGCAATTCCTTGCCGCTCGCATCAAGGATTTTGATGGAGGCGATCCGGGCAGTGCGCCCACCGTTGTTGACCAGGCGCAGGCCGCCTTGCGTCAGCGACCAGTCAAGCCTGGCCGGCTGCGCTGCGGCGCGATCAACGAACAGCGGAAGCAGAAAGCGCAAACGCGTGGCCGCAGCGGTGCTTTCCGGCGCGTTGGCATCGGGCAGCTGGTCAATGGAAATCCGGAAAGTCTGTTCGCGATTGCCCACCGCACCGGTGCGCATCAAGCGAACGATCTGGGTTTGCCCGGGCTGGATCGTGGCGATCGCCGGCGAAGCAATGACGACATTGCTCTGCGCGTACTGATCGCCCGACGAATCCTGTTTCCAGGCGAAAATGCGCGTCTGGACGACCACCGGAATCGAACCGGAATTGGACAGTCGAACCGTTTGCGCCGCCGCCGGACCATCAAGTTCGACGCGAAGCGGGGAGATCGAGATGAAGGCCCCGCGACTTGCCGTCAGTGGCCGAGCGGGAGCCGATGCAGAGGACACCGACCGATCCTTCGGTGCGGATGCCGGGATCTCTGCAATAGCAGGTGCAGTGGCCAGGAAGAGGGATGATCCGCCCAGTGCCAACGTGGTCAGCGCTGGATGGAACTTGCAACTGGGTCGGATCATCCGTTTCTCCTGATATTTAGAAGGTGAGCGTGACAGTCACCTTGTCGGTGTAGGTTCCAACCGGAACCGCAGCGACGGTGGAGGCAATGTCACCCTGGAACGATTGAGCCTGAGCAACACCGTTCGCGGTCTGGGTCGCGGTGGGGAAGGTCAGGGTATAGTTGACGTAGGTCGGCGTGGCCCCGCCCGAGGACAGACGACGCTGCGTGCCACTGGCGTTCAGACCGTTGTTGGCGGTCAGCGCATAGGACGTGCCGCTGGTGCAGGTGACGTTGACAGTGGCATTGGCGGTTGCGCCGGTGCCGCCGCCGACGATGGTCTTATAACCGAAGTCCAGGCCAGCCGGCATATCGAGCGAGCAGCCCTTCGTGACGTTCAGCGTAACATTAAGGTCACCAGTGGCCGTATCGGCATAGGCCGGTGCCGCGAAAGCCAGAACAGCGGCTGCAGCGATACCAATCGAGATATTGCGCATAAATAATTACCCTCACAGTCAGGCGAATTTGCCTGAACCTGCGTTAAGCCCATGACCGTTCTCAAATCGTTAACAGCCAGGTAGATTTACGTAGCTTTCGAGCAATAAATACGCGGCTATGGTTAAATACTGGTAAACCGATATATTTGGCGGATATCGGGCGAAAACCAGGCACTTACTTCGTGCGTTGGAGTTTGAAAAATTAACCTCAAAGGGTTAATTCAGAAGGTGAGAGTCACCACTACCGTATCGGCATAGGAGCCGAGCGAAAGGGACAGGCCCGTGACCCGCCCATAGACCGGAACGGTTGACGTTCCGGTCGGCCCCGAATTTCCTGCAACCGTGCTGCCCGGTGCCCAAACGGTGGTGCGCCCGGCATCTTTGTATAGCTGGTAAGGAAAGGTCGGAGGCCAGATGCCAGAGATCCGCTTCATTTGCCGCGTTCCGCCGGCAAAGTTCTGCCCCGAATCGAGCGCCACCGTAAACGGCGTGTTCGGTGTGCAGGTCACGTTGAGCGGGGCTGTCGCATCGGTGGTCGGCGTAAGAAAACCTACAACACCAAAATCCATGCGACCCACGGTCATGCCGCAAGATTTCACGATATGCAGCGCCACATTCAGCGATCCCGTGCTGCTGCCGGCATGGGCCGCCCCCGGGGCAAATACCCCAAGACCGGCAAGCGCCAGTTTGAACAGCGGAAATCGGGATCCCATGGCCATGACCGGTGACCCTAGTGGCAATGTGTTACAAGCTACCTAATCGCACATTTACCCGTTTCTAACTAGATTCCCCCGCCGGTCAGGCGCTGACAGATCAGATCGAGCTGGTCGAGCGTGCGATAGCGAACCGTCACCGTGCCTGATCGCGGATCGGCATCGGCATTGATTCGCACCGGCAGGCCCAGGAATTCCTCCAGATGGCCTTGCACCGCGGTTATGTCGGCGGTGGATGCGCCATCCCGCTGGCCGCGCGCCCGGCGCGGGGCACTGCTGCCGGTCACGCGGCGGCGGACGGCCTTTTCAACCTCGCGGACCGACAAATGCCGGGCAACCGCCTCGGCTGCCAGGGCTTGCGCATCGTCGCAGCCGATCAGGGCGCGGGCATGGCCCATCGAAAGTTGCCCGTCCTCAACCAGATTGAGTACCTGTTCGGGCAGCGCCAGCAGTCGCTGGAAATTGGCGACATGGCTGCGGCTCTTGTCAACCAGCTTGGCGATATCGGCCTGGTTCAGCCCCTCTTCCTCTGCCAACCGGTGATAGGCGCGGGCTTCCTCGATGGGGTTGAGATCCTCGCGCTGAAGGTTTTCGATCAGCGCCAGCGCGGTCACTTCACGATCAGACAATTCCCGTATTAATGCAGGAATATCATGGAGTTGAGCGCGTTGCGCCGCTCTCCAGCGGCGCTCACCCGCCACCAGACGCCACCGCCCCGGTCCATGGGGGGTAACGATCACCGGCTGGATCACCCCGCGCGCCGCGATCGAGGCGGCAAGCTCGTCAAGCGCGGCATCGTCAAAGCGGCGGCGCGGCTGACCGGGGTGCGGAACAATGTCGGCCACTGCCAGCATGGCCAGCCCGTTGACTGCCGCCGTGCCGTCAGCGCTAGGTGCAACAGGGCTGTGCACCAACGGTTCCTCACGGCGGGTTTCGCCCAGCAAGGCGCCAAGCCCGCGGCCCAGGGCCGGCCGCTTGGCCGCGCCATCCGGCTTGTTTACCGAGATGCGAATCACCGAATCGTCGCTCATGCCGCAATCCTCTTTTCAGGCAGCCGGGTGATAAGCTCGCGCGCCAGCGCCATATAGGCGCGGCTGCCCGCGCAGGTGTGATCATAGACCAGCGCCGGCAAGCCGTGGCTCGGTGCCTCTGACAGCCGGACATTGCGCGGTATCACCGATTCGAACACCAGATTGCCCAGGCACGAGCGAACATCATCTGCCACCTGGTCAGTCAGCCGGTTGCGGCGATCAAACATGGTCAGGGCGATGCCGATGATGCCCAGGCCGGAATTGAACCGCTGCTGGACGCGCTCCACCGTCTGCAAAAGCTGGCTGAGGCCCTCCAGCGCGAAGAATTCGCACTGCAGCGGCACCAGCAGGGTGTCGGCAGCGCACAGAGCGTTGAGCGTCAACAGCCCCAGCGACGGCGGGCAATCGATGAAACAGATGTCATACCCCGATTCGCCGGCCAGCGCGGTGCGGAGCCGATCGGTCCGGTTCTCGACCGAAACCAGCTCGACCTCCGCGCCCGAAAGATCCACCGTTGCCGGGATCACATCAAGCCCGGGGATTCGCGTCGCCTGCACACAGTCACTCACGCTCATCCCGTCAACCATCAGATCATAGGATGATCGTTCACGCGCACTGACACCAATGCCGATCCCGGTGGAGGCGTTGCCCTGCGGATCAAGGTCGATCAGCAGCACTTTCCAGCCGGTTGCGGCCATCGCCGTGGCGATGTTGATGGCGGTTGTGGTTTTGCCCACACCGCCTTTCTGATTGGCAATCGCCACGCGGATCATGGCCTTGGTCCTTTCTTTGCGCCACCTGCCCGGCCCGCCAAGGTGCCAACTATAACCCCCGCATCCGGGTCTGTCAGCGATTGTTCCACGTGGAAACGGTGATGCCAGCCGGCAAGTTCCTGCAACTCATGCTGCGCGGACCGCCCCTTGGGCAACAACCAGACGGTGTCCGCTGTGGAAAAACGCGCGGACAATTCCAGCAAGCGCGGCAATGGCGCAAAGGCCCGTGCCGAAATGACGCGAACTGGCGACAGGTGCAGCGCCTCCACCTGACAGCCGTGAACCGTCACCCGCGCCAGGCCCAGGGCTTCGCGCGCGCGTTCGAGCCATTCGGCGCGTCGTTTGCGCGATTCGACCAGATGCACCTCCGCATCCGGCCGCAGCGCCGCGATGGCCAGCCCCGGAAACCCGGCGCCGGTGCCCAGATCAAGCCAGGGCGAAGATGTTTCACGTGGAACGTGGCCCAGCAGCTGCGCCGAATCGGCAATATGGCGCTGCCACACCGAATCGAGACTGGACGCAGAAACCAGATTCTGCCGGGCATTCTCCTCCCTGAGCAGATCGATCAGCCGTCCGATCCGCTCACGCGCCACCGCATCCCATTCAGGCAGCGCCTGAAGCCAGCGCTGCGCAGAGCCTTCCGCATCTATCGTCATGCGATGACCTGCCGCCGGGCTTGGACCAGCAGCGCCGCCAGAGCCGCGGGGGTAATTCCCGGTATGCGGCCCGCTGCAGCCAGTGTCGCCGGGCGGGCGCGGCAAAGACGTTCAACCATTTCACGTGAAAGGCCGGGGACAGCCTGATAGGGAAAGGCATCGCCCAGCTCCAGTTGTTCCCCAGCCCGAAGATCCCGCAGTTCCGCATCCTGCCGGGCAAGGTACGGAGCATAGGCGGCATCTTCCGCCACCTCTGCCACCATGTCCGCGTCGGCGATCAAGGCCTGATCGATCCACGGCGTCAGTGCGGCCACGTCAACACCGCCAAAGCGCAGCCATTCACGCAGTGGCAGCCGCCCGCCATCGCTCCGCACCGGCAGACCCGCCCGCGTCAGATCATGCGCGGTCACCTCTGCGCCAAGCGCATCATCAAGCCGTGCGCGATCTTCCTGCCGCCGGGCAAACCACGCGCGCCGTTCCGATCCAACACAGCCGGCCGCGATCGCCTGTGGGGTCAGGCGCGACACGGCATTGTTCGCCCGCAAACGCAGCCGGTATTCCGCCCGCGCGGTCAGCATCCGGTACGGCTCGGTAACGCCGTGCAGGGTCAGGTCATCAACCATCACCGCCATATAGCTGTTCGCCCGATCAAGCGGCGCGGGTTCCCGCCCCAGCACTGACGCGGCGGCGTGCATCCCGGCTACCAGCCCCTGCGCCGCCGCCTCCTCATAACCTGTCGTGCCATTGATCTGGCCGGCGCAGTAAAGCCCCGGAATGGCGCGCACTTCCAGACTTGGCCGCAGCGCGCGCGGATCGATATGATCATATTCCACGGCATAGCCCGGAACCACCATCTCAACCCGTTCAAGCCCCGCCATGGTCTGCAACATCGCCAGTTGCACGTCAGCCGGCAGCGACGTGCTGATTCCGTTGGGATAGACCAGATGCGTGTCGAGACCCTCAGGTTCAAGGAACACCTGATGCCCGTCCCGGTCGGCGAAGCGGTGGATCTTGTCNNTGACGGGCAATAGCGCGGTCCCGATGCCCCGATCGCCCCGCTGAACAATGGCGAGCGATCAAGATTGGCGCGAATCACATCATGGCTGCGCGCATTGGTCCGGGTGATCGCGCAGAACACCTGCGGCAATGCCCGGCCCCGCCCCATCGCGCTCATCATCCACGGCTCAGGGTCAGAAGGCTGTTCATCCAGCCGCGACCAGTCAATCGTCCGGCCATCCAGGCGCGGCGGCGTTCCTGTCTTCAGCCGTGCCATCGGCAGATCGGCATCGCGCATCTGCATCGCCAGCCGTTGTGCTGATGGTTCACCGATTCGCCCCCCGGTGATCCGCTCCTCACCGCGAAACAGCGTTCCGCCCAGAAAGGTTCCGGTGCAGAGCACCACGGCCCGCGCCGCCAGTTCGGTGCCATCGGCCAGAACAATTCCCCGCGCGTGGCCGCCAGCGATCCGCAGCGCGGCGGCCTCTCCCGGCACCAGCGTCAAGTCGCCCTGCAGTGCGAGCAGCCTTTGGACTTCGGCCTTGAAGCGCTTGCGGTCCGCCTGAACGCGCGGCCCCTGCACTGCCGATCCCTTCGACCGGTTGAGCATTCGGTAGTGAATCGCGCCAGCATCGGCGGCGCGGGCAATGATCCCGTCAAAGGCATCAACCTCGCGCACCAGATGGCCCTTGCCCAGTCCGCCAATCGCCGGGTTGCAGCTCATCGCGCCAATCGCATCAAGATCAAAGCTGACCAGCGCCGTGCGCGCGCCCATCCGCGCCGCCACCGCAGCCGCTTCAACCCCGGCATGGCCGGCACCGATCACGATGATGTCGAATTGATCCATCACGCGGTGCGCCTTAGCGCAGGACTGTTTCACGTGGAACAGGGTTTCGCTGCACTTACTTCCCGATGCAGAACCGTCCAAACAGCGCGTCGAGCATATCCTCGGTCGTCGTTCGCCCCAGCAACGCGTCGAATGCCACCCGCGCCAGCCGGAGACTCTCCGCAACCAGCAACGGATCACGCAGCGCACCCGCCGCCGCCAGAGCTTCACCGGCTTCGCTCATCAGCCGGTGTTGCCGCGCGCTGAGCGCCGCTTCCCCCGGTCGCGGCATGGCAAGGCGCGCCGTCGCGACAAGGTCTTCGCGCAGGGCGCCAAGGCCCTCTCCGGTCCGCGCCGACAGGCTATGGCGCGGCGCTGTCTTGCCTCGGTGGTCAATGCGATCGATCTGCGGATCGATCTCCCACGCTCTCTCTGGCCCCTCCCCTTCATCGCCAAGCCACAGCACAAGATCGGCCTGACCAAGCGCAACGCGCGCGCGTTCTATCCCGATCGCCTCAACCGGATCAGCAGCGGCCTCGTGCAATCCGGCGGTATCGACGAAGCGAAATGGTATCCCGGCCAGCGCCACCGGATGCGTCAGCACATCGCGCGTAGTTCCGGCGATGGGAGCCGTGATTGCCGCCTCGCTTTCCACCAGCGCATTGAATAATGTGCTTTTTCCTGCATTTGGCGGCCCGGCCAGAACAACCCTGAAGCCTTCCCGCAACGCTTCGGCGCGCGGACGCCGCAACCAGATTGCAATCTCCGTCGCCAGTCGATCGAGCCGGACCATGAAATCGGTTGGAAGTTCAGCAACATCATCCTCATCGGCAAAATCCAGCACCGCCTCCACCATCGCCGACAGGGTCAGCAGTCGTGCCCGCCAGTCCGCGACCTGGCGAGAGAAACCGCCCCCAGCCATGGCCATGGCCGCCTGGCGTTGCAGCTCGGTCTCGGCGCTCAGCAGGTCGGCCAGCCCTTCCGCCTCGGCCAGGTCGATCCGGCCATTGGCAAAGGCGCGGCGGGTAAATTCACCCGGCGCAGCCCGGCGCAGCCCGGGGACTTGTTCCAGCGCCGCCTCCACCGCCGCAATCACTGCGCGGCCGCCGTGGCAGTGCAGTTCAAGCGTATCTTCGCCTGTTGCGGTTGACGGCCCCGGAAGCCACAGCGCCAGTGCCCGGTCCAGCAGAATGCCATCGGCGTCACGCAGACCCACGGTGATTGCCCGCCGCGGCGGCAGGCTGCGCCCGCTGAGCGCGGTCAGCGCCAGCGCTGCATCGGGCCCGCTGACCCGCATCACCGCGATGGCAGCAGGCGGCGCACCGCTTGACAGGGCGAAGATCGTTCCAGCCATCTTGCTTGTTCAACTATCCGCGTGGCGCGGTGTTCAGTCGCCGCTCTTTGAGGGCTTCTTCGCTGTTGCGGCGTTGGAAAACGCGGTGCTGCCTTCCACGAATTGCTGGAACAGCTTCATCCCGATCTGCCCCATCGGGGCCAGGCCCTTGGCGAATTCCTGAAGCTGATCGACGTTGGTTGCACCCTTCATCGCCTTGCCGATCGCATCGACATAGAATTCGTTGGCCTTGCCGACATCGGGCAAGCCAAGGAACGTGCGCGCTTCTTCAGGCGTGCAGTCGATTTCGACGTGAACCTTCATGTTTCCTCCTTGGGCAAGCCCCTGTTCTTGTCTGCCCAAGCTGGCATAGCCTCTTGGCAAAGTCCACGCCGCGCTTAGTGTGGGCGAAACACGAATTGCGGAGCAAGAAGGCCATGTCCGAAACCGTCCAGTACCCCAGCCTTGATGGCGGCGAAACGATCCCGGCGTACCTTGCGCGCCCGGCCGCATCGCCCAAGGCGGCGATCATCGTCATTCCCGAGATTTTCGGGCTCAACCCCGGCATCCGTGCCAAGTGCGACAAATGGGCCGCCCAGGGTTATCTCGCGATCGCGCCCGAGATCTTCTGGCGTTTCGCCCCGGGTGTTGAACTTGATCCCGACGTGCCGGAACAGCTCAACCAGGCCTTCGGCTATTTCCAGCAATATGATCCCAATGACGGGGTTTATGACATAGAGGCGGCGATCAAGTGGCTGCGCGCCAGCCAGGGCGTGAAGATGGTTGGCTGCGCGGGCTATTGCCTTGGCGGGCGGCTTGCCTACATGGCAGCGACGCGGACTGATATCGACGCCTCGGTCGGTTATTACGGGGTGATGATCGACCAGATGCTGAACGAGGCCCACGCCATCGCCCGGCCGTTGCTGCTGCACATCCCCACCGCCGATCACTTCGTCAGCCCCGAAGCCCAGGCTGCAATCCACGCCGCGCTAAATCCCAACCCGCACGTTACGCTTTATGACTACGATGGGCTGGATCACGGCTTTGCCGCCGAGATGGGCAACCGCCGGGATGAAGCCGGCGCGCAGTTGGCGGACAGCCGGACCGAGGCTTTTCTCAAGGCCAACCTGGCATGAGCGGCGCAAAGGCCGGTATCGCTGCCTGGCACGCCTATATGCAAAGCGGCGGCGATGCCGCGATGCTTGCGGCGCAGATCGCGGAAGACGCGGTGTTCCATTCGCCGGTGGTCCACTCCCCGCAAGCGGGCAAGACCAAGGTCATGCTCTATCTGCTGAGCGCGGCCAAAGCCTTGGGCAATGACAGCTTTCGCTATGTTCGCGAACTGGTGGACGGCAACCACGCGCTGCTTGAATTCACCGTCGAGCTTGACGGGATTCACGTCAACGGGATTGACCTGATTACCTTTGGTGATGACGGGAAAATTACGGATTTCAAAGTGATGGTTCGCCCGCTCAAGGCAGTGAACAAGGTCTGGGAACAGATGGCAGCGCAGTTGCAGGCGGCTCAGGGTCAGGCATCGGCGGCAAGGTAGTAATCACCTCGTCCCTGTGGGTTCACTGGGATGGTCAAAACGTCGAGCGGAGCAACGAGGAGATAGAGCAGCGGTCCGCCGCCGTATAACCACCACAACGCGGAGAGCGCCGTCCATAGCGCTGCCCACACGCCGCAAAACCGCAATATGGCCCGCTGCAACCCCCGGCTGAATTCCCACTCCTCACCGCCAAGCACCGCGATCAGCAAGATGCTGGCAGCGCGGTGCTGCGACGCGGGAACCCACAGCCGGTGACCACCCAAGGCAAGCGAGTTCATCTCAACAGAGGCATGGCCGCTGGCACCGACAAAAACATCGATCCCTCCCGCTTCGAGCATTGAAGCAACCACCAGCGCTTCAACCCGCGAAACCAGCGCGGCAACCGTTACCATTGCATCGGGATCGGCTTTGCTCACCGCTAACCCCACTTGGTATCGCCAGGAACCGCCAGAAGATATTGCAGGAAATCCAGCCGTTTATCCACGGAAGCAAACGGCAGTTCCGCCACCTCATAGCCATAGCGCTTCCACGCCGCGGTCACCGCCTCATCGCTGGCCACCGCGCCCTGCCAGTCCTGGGTACGTTCGGCGTCTTGCACATAGATCTCGGCCCAGGCCGGGGCGCGAAGGATTGGGCCGTGGTAGCGCAGGGTGCGGCAGGTGCGGTCGATTGCGGGTGAAACCGGGAGGCCCGATACCTCAAGAAAACCTACCACATCAGGAAAGCCGCGATCGAACAGCACCGAGCCGGGAAAATCGGCCCAGCGTTCATATTCGCGGCGATGGGCTTCGAGCATGGCTTCGGCAAAGCCAAGCGGGTCGGTCTCTCGCAGCTCCATCCCGCCCGGGCTTTGCAGCAATTGCCGCGCGACTTCGGGCGAGGTCTGGATCCCGGCCGCGGCGGCTGCATCGAGCAGGGTGGTCTTGCCCGCCCCCGGCGCGCCGGTAAGGACCGCGTGCCGGGGTGGGAAAGCCGCCACTTTACTGGTTCATTGTCGCGAAGAAATCTTCGTTGGTCTTGGAATCCTTCATCTTGTCGAGCAGGAATTCCATCGCATCGA
>JAFEEX010000040.1:0-11821 GCA_018240895.1 Pseudomonadota bacterium
CAGGTCGAATTCGACATCATGTATGGTGAGGGTATTTCCAAGATCGGCGAAATCCTCGATCTTGGCGTCAAGGCCGGCATCGTCGAAAAGTCGGGGGCGTGGTTCTCGTATGACAGCGTCCGCATCGGCCAGGGACGAGAGAATGCCAAGACCTACCTTAAGGAAAATCCCGAAATGTGTGACCGGCTGGAGGCTGCTATTCGCGGCCAGACCGAAGGTCTGTCCGGGGAGATGATGGCGGGTCCGGACGCGGACGACGACAACTGACCCTCAAGAACTTCCGGCGCGGCCTTTCGCCGCCGCCGGGGTTGAACGGAGGACGCCCCCGTCCCCTCTAGCCCAAGAGGGCGTCCTCCACGAAACAGGACCGGCGCGGTCGCCATCAGGCGCCGCGCCGGTTTTTCGTTGCGAACCGCGCATCCTCCCGCCACTCTGCGCAAAATTCCAGGAGACGCAGATGAGCCTGATTGTCCACCACCTTAACAACAGCCGTTCGCAGCGTGTGCTCTGGCTGCTTGAAGAACTGGAACTTCCATACGAAATCCGCTTCTATCAGCGCGATGGGCAAACCAACCTGGCCCCGCCGGAACTGAAAGCCATCCACCCCCTCGGCAAGTCACCGCTGCTTGAAGAGGACGGCGTGGTCATTCAGGAATCGGCGGCGATCGTCCAGCATCTGATCGATGTCTATGGCCACGGGCGCTTTGCTCCGCCGCGCGAACTGGCGCTGCGCCATTTGCAGTTCATGCATTTTGCCGAAGGATCAATGATGCTGCCGATCTTGCTGCAGCTCTATACCTCGCGCCTTGGCGATGCGGCGGCCCCGCTCAAACCGCGCATCGATGAACAATTGCAAAGCCACTTCGCCTATCTGGAAGGTGAACTGGGCCGGACCGGTCACTTTGTCGGCGATGACTGGACCGGGGCCGATGTCATGCTCAGCTTTCCCGCCGAAGTGGCAGTAATGCAGGGCATGGGCAGCGACTTGCCAAAGCTGGCCGCCTTCGTCGAGGCAATCCACGCCCGGCCAGCCTGGCAGCGGGCCAGGGCGAAGGGCGGCGCCTACTACGGCTATTGAGCCGCTGCCATTGCGATCGACCAAGATGCAACGTGGGATGTCTGCGTCACACAGGCTTCTCACCTCTGCAGAACACACAACGGCCACATTTTCATAGCCTTATCGTTTCGGGAGCATACCGATGCCGCTCGAAGCACCTCCTCAACCGCCGCTCGAAGCCGCCGCCCCGCTTGCGGCGCAGCACGGTTCAGCGCCAGAGCGCTTTCAAATTCCGATTGTCACGCCAAACCCCGAGCGTTGCCCGCCGGCACGGCCAGGCGAAATCGTGGTCTGCGCCGCCGATCCTGAGTCTTTCAGGATGCGCCCGATCGTGCCGCCCGGGCGCGATCCGGCTCCACCAAACCAGATCAGGCTGGGTGAAAACAGTTCAGTGGAGACCGGTGTCGAGCAAGCCACTGTCGGCGGTTGGTCCAGCAATCGGGCGATGGTCCGATACAAGCTCAAATTCTAGAACCGGTCCGGCCATAGTGACATCACGCCGTCACGGCGGGCAGGGGCTCAGCGTCAGGTAGGGTAGAACCCCCGTCCCAACCCTTCCCCGGTGGGGGAAGGGGCTTTCTGCGTGAATCCAATTGGAGCAGGCCTTCAATCGGCGCGAATTTTAATGCACCGCCTCCGCCGCCCGGGCCTTGACCACATCATCCGCGTGCTTGCCGCCAAGTTCGGCCAAATGATCGAACGCCGCAGTGAAGCTGGCCAGACCCTGGCTCAAGGACCGCAGTTCGGCGTCAAGCCCGTGCAGCCCGCTTTCGGGTAGCAGCGCCTCGACCCGTTCCCACCGCGACCAGTCGGGATGGGGGTTGAGCCCAAGGATCTGTCCGCGCCGCGCCGATGCAACCGAACCCGCCTTGGATGCAGTGCCGGCCGGCGTATCGATCGCGATCTTTACCACCGGTTCCAGCAGATAGGGCGCGGCCTGGGCCAGCGCCTCTCCCATCGCGGTGCGTCCGGCGATGCGGAAGGCGAGTTCAGAGCTATCGACCGAATGGAAAGAACCGTCGGTCAGGGTCACTTCGACATCGACCACCGGAAAGCCGAGCGGTCCCTTTTCCATCGCATCGCGTACACCCAGTTCAACTGCGGGTATCCACTGTTTGGGAATGACCCCGCCGGTGATCTTGTCGACAAAGCGAAAGCCTTCGCCGCGTTCCAGCGGGCGGATTTCGATCACACAGTCGCCATATTGGCCGTGGCCGCCCGATTGCTTCTTGTGCCGCCCGCGCTGACTGGCCCCCTTGCGGATCGATTCGCGATAGGCGATTCGCGGCGGACTGGCATTGACCGCCACGCCGTAACGCCGCTGCAACCGGCCGATCACCACCGCCAGATGATCATCGTTGATCCCCCGCAGGATCGTTTCATGATTGGCGTCATCCTGCGTCCATTCCAGCGCCGGATCCTCTTCACACAGGCGGTGCAGCGCGGTGGACAGCTTCACGTCATCCTTGCGGTCACGGGTGGTGATGGCGATGGCGGCGTTGCGGGCGGGGTAGCTTACCTCGGGCGCATCGCCCTGCCGCGCGCCGCGCCGGCCCAGCACCATGCCGGCGCGCGCACCGTCCACCTTGGCCACGGCGATGATGTCGCCCGGTTGGGCCGCCGCCTGCTTGGCGGTCTTTTCACCCTGGACGAAAAACAGCGATCCGGTGCGTTCAGGCTCGGCCCCGACCAGCAATTCATCGCCTTCGTGCAGTTCGCTGCCCAGCAGCCGGCCCAGCGCCATCCGGCCCATGGCCCCGCCATTGGCGATCTTGAAAACGTGAAGCGCGCCGCCCTCTTCCAGCCCCATGCGCGCCGCCGCAGCCAGCGGCGATGGCGCTTCGTGGCGAAGCAGCTTGAGCAAGCGGTGAATTCCGCCCCCGGTCAGGGCTGATCCCAGCATCACTGGTACAACCTTGTTGCCCGCGGTATCCGTGGCCAGATCGGACAGGATCAGCGCCTGATCGGGGGTTTCGTCCAGCAGCAGGGCTTCCAGCAGAGCGTCGTCAAAATCCGCCAGCGTTTCCAGCAGGTGTCCGCGTTCTTCCTTTTCGCGCGCGGTCAGCGCTGCGGGAATATCGACCCGCTCGCTTTCCTTGCCGGGACGGAACCGATAGGCGCGCTCAAGCGCAAGGTCGACATAGCCGGTCACGGCATCGCCATCGCGGATCGGGATCTGGCGCAGCGCCAGCGGCTCACGGCTCAGCGGCTGAAGCTCTGCGATAAGGTCGCGCACCGCGCCGGCACGGGCATGGTCGATCTTGTTGACGAATATGGCATGAGGCACGCCAAGCTCGTCCAGCCGCCGCAGCACCGGTTCGGCCAGGATCGCCCGCTCGGGCACCGGATCGATCACCACCACGGCCAGGTCCACGGACTGCATCGCGGCCAGGCCATCGGCGGCGAAGCCGGTTCCGCCGGGCATATCGATCAGCGCGAACCGGTCGCCCAGATAGCTGAAATGGGTAAGGTTGATTTCGGTGGAACTGCCGCGCGCCCGCGCTTCTGGGCTGGCATCGCCCACGGTATTGCCGGATTCGACACTGCCCTGACGGTTGATTGCCCCGCTGGCAAAGAGCAGCGCTTCGGCCAGGCTGGTCTTGCCCGTACCGGCCGGCCCGACCAGAGCGACCGCACGGGTGACGGCACTGCCGTCTTTGATGCCATTCTGGGTGTTGCCCATCGTTCGCCTCCTTCCACTTGCGAAGGCGCGCCGGGCGCATTGCACTTGCACTCGGACGCGCAAGAAACAGCTTGGATCGTCTGCCTCTCGTTTGTGAGTCGCAAGTGAAAACTGTATGGTGATAGGCGCTTGTGCCGGAACGGTGCGCTACCTAATTAGGGCGCATGACCACTGGTATGGATTGGCAGGCCCGGACCGGGCGAAGCTGGGCGGATAATTACCGCCGAACTGACCGCACTTTCGCCGGACTTACGGACCGCTTGATCGAACGTATTGCCGGGTATGGTGGCAACACCGTGCTGGACATCGGTTGCGGCGCCGGCGAATTGACACTTGCGGTTGCCCGCCAGCGGCCCGGCGCGCAGGTTGTTGGTGTTGATGTTTCACAAGATTTGATCGCCGCCGCAACCGAGCGGGGCGCGCAGCACGGCAATGCCAGTTTCGTTCTGGCGGATGCCGGATCATGGCGTGATCCGGGTTTCGAGCCGGACCTGCTTGTATCGCGTCATGGGGTGATGTTTTTCGATGATCCGCAGGCGGCATTCGGCAACCTTCACGCCACGGCGCAGCCCGGGGCGCAGCTTGTTTTTTCATGCTTTCGCTCGTGGTCCGAAAACCCGTGGGCAAGCGAACTCGCCAGCCTGCTGAAGCTGCCGCCATCGCCCGATCCGACCGCGCCCGGCCCCTTCGCCTTTGCTGACCCCGATCATGTCGCGGCGATCCTTGCCGCGGGCGGCTGGCGCGATCCGCAGTTTGAGGCGGTGAATTTCGCCTATATTGCCGGCAAGGGCGATGACCCGGTGGAAGATGCCCTGGCGTTCTTCCAGCAGATCGGCCCGGCTGCGCAGGCGCTGCAGGCGCTTGACGGGGCAGAGCGGGAACGGGCCATCGGCTGGGTTCGCGATTGGCTGACCGGGCATCGCAGCGGCGATCTGGTTGCGTTCAGCGCCGCTGCCTGGATCGTCAGCGCCGCGTATTGACGGCTTGCCGCGCTTTCGCCGCTGTCCTATCGGCGCGAACATGACCTCGACGAACGAAATCCGCCGCTCCTTCCTTGAGTACTTCGGCTCGCACGGGCACGATGTAGTCCAGTCCGCGCCGCTGGTTCCCTACAACGACCCAACCCTGATGTTCGTCAACGCCGGGATGGTGCCGTTCAAGAACGTGTTCACCGGGCTTGAAACGCGCGCGGTGCCGCGCGCCAGCAGCAGCCAGAAATGCGTCCGCGCCGGGGGCAAGCACAACGATCTGGACAACGTCGGTTACACCGCACGGCATCACACCTTTTTCGAGATGCTGGGCAATTTCAGCTTCGGCGATTACTTCAAGGAACAGGCGATTACCCATGCCTGGACCCTGCTGACCGATGTGTGGAAGCTGCCCAAGGACAAGCTGCTGGTCACGGTCTATCACACCGATGATGAGGCTTTCGATCTGTGGAAGAAGATTGCCGGCCTGCCCGAAAGCCGGATCATCCGCATCGCCACCAAGGACAATTTCTGGGCAATGGGCGATGATGGCCCGTGTGGGCCGTGTTCGGAAATCTTCTATGATCACGGCGATCACATTCCCGGTGGCCCCCCCGGATCGCCCGATGAGGACGGTGATCGGTTCATCGAGATCTGGAATCTGGTGTTCATGCAATTTGAACAGGTGGCCGGCGAAATCGTCTCTGAACTACCCAAGAAGTCGATCGACACCGGCATGGGGCTGGAACGGATCGCCGCGGTGCTTCAGGGCGTCCACGACAATTATGATACCGATACCTTCAAGGCGTTGATCGCGGCATCAGTGGCGCTGACGGGCGTTCCCGCCACGGGCGAGAATCAGGCCAGCCACCGGGTAATCGCTGATCATCTGCGCTCATCCAGTTTCCTGCTGGCCGATGGCGTGCTGCCGTCCAACGAAGGGCGCGGTTATGTGCTGCGCCGGATCATGCGCCGGGCCATGCGCCATGCGCATCTGCTTGGCGCGAAAGACCCGCTGATGTGGCGGCTGGTCCCCGCGCTGGTGCAGGAAATGGGCGCTGCCTATCCCGAGCTGGGCCGGGCGCAGCCGCTGATCGAGGAAACGCTGGAGCGCGAGGAGGTGCAGTTCCGCCGCACCCTGGCCAACGGGCTCAAGCTGCTGGACGAGGCGACCGGCGACATGGGCGAGGGCAGCTCGCTGCCCGGCGAAACGGCGTTCCGCCTCTATGACACCTATGGTTTTCCTTACGACCTGACCGAGGATGCGCTGCGCGCGCGGGGTATTTCGGTGGATCGCGAAGGTTTCGATGCGGCGATGGCGCGGCAGAAGGCCGCCGCGCGCGCGGCGTGGAAGGGCAGCGGGCAGGCTGCCGACGGAGAGGTATGGTTTGACATTGCCGAGCGTGCCGGCGCGACCGAATTCACCGGCTATTCCGCCACCACGGGCGAGGCGCAGGTTGTCGCACTGATCAGGGATGGTAAGGAAGTGGACAGCGCAGGTCCGGGTGACGCGGTCAGTGTGATTGTCAACCAGACGCCGTTCTATGGCGAAAGCGGCGGCCAGATGGGTGATGCCGGGACGATCACCGGCGGTGAGGGGCTGCGGCTGACGGTTGATGACACCGCCAAGCCGCTGGGCCGGCTTCACGCGCATCAGGCGCGGGTTGATGCCGGGACAATCAAGGTTGGTGACATGGTCCGGCTCGACATTGACATCGCCCGCCGCGACGCGATCCGCGCCAACCATTCCGCCACGCACCTGCTGCACGCCGCGCTGCGCAATCGTCTGGGCGGCCATGTGACGCAGAAGGGTTCACTCGTCGCGCCGGACCGGCTGCGCTTTGACTTCTCGCAGCCGACTGCGCTCACCGCGGAAGATATTGCCGCGATCGAGGCTGAAGTGAACGCAGAAGTGCGCGCCAACGATCCGGTTTCAACCCGGCTGATGAGTCCCGACGATGCGATCGAGGCCGGGGCCATGGCGCTGTTTGGCGAGAAATATGGCGACGAGGTTCGCGTGCTGTCGATGGGCCGCACCGGCAGCAAGCCTTACTCGGTTGAACTGTGCGGCGGCACACACGTCCGCGCGCTGGGGGATATCGGCGTGTTCCGGATCGTCAGCGAAAGCGCGGTCAGTTCCGGTGTGCGGCGGATTGAAGCCCTGACCGGCGAGGGCGCGCGGCAATGGCTGGTCCACCGCGAGGATGCGCTGAAGGGCGCCGCGAGCCTGCTAAAGACTACGCCGGACGAGGTTGAGGCGCGCGTTGCCGCGCTGCTGGATGAGCGCCGCAAGCTGGAGCGTGAACTGGCCGATGCCAAGAAGGCACTTGCGCTTGGCGGCGGCGGGGCCAAGGCCGAAGCTGCTGACGAGGACATCGGCGGAATAAAGTTCTCCGGCCAGGTGCTCGACGGGTTGGACCCCAAGGAACTGCGCGGCCTGCTCGATCAGGCCAAGGCGCGCATGGGATCGGGCGTTGCCGCGATCGTTGCGGTCAACGATGGCAAGGCCAGCATTGCCGCGGCGGTGACCGATGACCTGACCGGAAAGATCAGCGCGGTCGATCTGGTCAGGGCCGGGGTTGAAGCGCTTGGTGGCAAGGGCGGCGGCGGCCGGGCAGACATGGCCCAGGGCGGCGGCCCGGACGGTGCCAAGGCGGCTGAGGCGATCGCGGCGGTTCGAGCCATATTGTCGACATAGGTTTTCGGGCCTTCGCTACCCGGTGGAGTCAGGCAGCGAAGTGCTTTTCAGGCGCGGCTTCTCACGCAACTGGCCTTCTTCCTTGATCAGCGCCCGGTATTCGTCGCGCTTTTCGTGGATGGAGGCGATGACGAATCCCATCGGCACCCCAACGTCGACCAGCACCGCCTCGGACAGTTGCAGGCTACTTTCCAGCGTTTGCGGCACCGCCGTTGATGCCCCGGCACGGTAAAGCGCGGCGGCGTGACGCGCATCGCGGGCGCGGGCCAGGACCGGCAGATCGGGATAGCGCCCGCGCAGCTTGCGCACCAGGCGCTGAGCCAGCACGGGTTCGTCCATGGTCAGGACCACGGCGCCGGCCTGGTCAAGCCCCAGCCGATCAAGCGTGGTATCGCGCGTGGCATCGCCAAACACCACGGGAAAGCCATCCTGCTGGCCCTTGATCACCTGATCGTTGTTGAGATCGATCGCGACGAATGGTTTTGAGTGGCGGCGCAGCATATCGGCCACCAACCGCCCGACGCGATCGAACCCGACGATGATCGTGCGTGATTCGGCCGGCTCGTCAAACGCTTCGATCCGGGTACCGCGATCAACCCGCTGGGCCAGACGGCGGCCAAGCCAGGCCAGAAGCGGGGTAATGGTCATGCCCAGCGCGGTAACGATCTGCCAGAACTGCGCCGCATCGCGCGAAATCAGCCGGGCGCTGATTGCCGCACCCAGCACGATCAGCGTGGTTTCCGATGGACTGGACATCAGGATGCCCGCCTCGGTCGATGTGCCGCGGCGCGCGCCCATCAGCCGCAGCAGAACCCCTGTCACCACGGCTTTCACAAGCAGGATAGCCAGGGTGGCGAGCAGGATGGAGACCACGTTGTCAAACAGGAACCGGAGGTCCAGCCCCATGCCGACCGTGATCAGGAACACCCCCAGGGCCAGCCCTTCGAAGGGCTTGGTCATGCCCTCCACCTCTTCGTGGTATTCGGTTTCGGCAATCAGCAGTCCGGCGATCAGCGCGCCAACGATGGGGGAAAGGCCAACCGCGCCGGTCGCGCCAGAGGCGACGATCACCACCAGCAGGCTGGCGGCCAGGAACAGCTCGGGACTTTTGGTGCGGGCGGCCTGGGCAAACAGGCGCGGGAACAGGAAGCGGCCGGCGACCAGCAACAGCGCCACCACCACCGCGCCCTGGATCAGAACAGAGATCAGTTCATTGCTCGGTTGCGCCTCGCTGCCACGGCCCATTGCCCCCAGCAGGAAGATGATCGGGATCAGGGCAATATCTTCAAACAGCAGCATGGCCAGCGCCGCGCGGCCAACCGGACGCTGGGGATCGACGATCCGCAGCACCAGCGCGGTTGAGGACAAGGCGAGAGCCAGCCCCAGCGCCAGCCCGGTGGCGGGCGAATTGCCCAGCACGATCAGCCCCAGCGCGATCAGCGCCGCGCAGCAGATCAGCTCCAGCGCACCCAGCCCGAACACCTGCCGGCGCATTTCCCACAACCGGCTGAATGACAGCTCAAGGCCGACCGTGAACAGCAGCATGACGATCCCGAATTCGGCAAAAGGCTCAAGCCGGTGAACGTCCGATATGGTGACATAGCCCAGCCACGGGATTTGATCGACAAAGGTGCCCAGGCCCGACGGGCCAACCAGGATGCCCGTCAGAATGAACCCGATGACCGGGGTGATCCGAAACCGCGCGAACAGCGGAATGACGATCCCGGCGGCCCCCAGGATAACCAGCGCGTCGGACAGGATTGAAGTGGAAACGAGGGGATCTGTGCCAGCCATGATCGAGCCCTAGCAACTACCACAATCGGTGCAAACGTTCTGCATCCTGTTGGCCAATTCAGTTACCGCGGCTGCCGCGGGCGATATTGTTGACCGCTAAAGGAGGATTCGAAAGATGCACGGTTTTAAGTTCAGCATCATTGGGACCATTTGTTTGGCGATTGCCGCGCCTTTGGGGGCTCAATCTAGCCAGCCCTCGCAACCCACCAAATTGTCTGATCTTGAGGAGGCGAAGGCGGCATTGGCCGCAGGCAAAGCGGACGCTGCCCTTGCACTTGTCGATCCGATCATCGCCGCTGCTGAAGCAAAAGACGCGAAAGATCCCGATGCGATTTGCCCCAGCAATGCGGCGGCAATTGCTCTCGCGTTCATGGGGGCTGCCGGCAAGAACGTGACGGTTACGGTTGAGAATGATTGGTGCGACGCGATGCTGGTACGCGGGTATGCGCTGGGAGAATTAAAGCGATTTGACGATGCGACCGCAACATTGGCCAAGCTGGTAAAACACGATGCCAACAATGCCAATTATCTGGCAGAATATGCCTTTGCGCTTCGATCGAGTGGCAACGCAGACGAGGCTTTTCGGCGCTATCAGCAAGTTGGCAAACTCGCGGTGAATTACAAGGACAAGGCAGCCAAACAGCATTGGCGTGCGGTAGCACTCCGCGGAATCGGATTCATAGAATTTGACCGGAAAAATTGGGATTTGGCCGAAAGGGCTTACAGGGACAGCCTGAAGCAAGAGCCTGGCAACGCAATCGCTCTCAGCGAATTGGAGGCAATCAGGCAAACGCGTTCGCGGTAGCACCTGTCAACCGCCAGGCCGCGATCCAGTCTGAATGGCGGCTTGGCGATGCGTGCATCCTACTTCCAGGCGCCCATTTCCTTTTCAAGGTTCTGGACGATCGCTTCGAAGAAGCCCTCGGTGGTCAACCAGGCCTGTTCCGGGCCGATCAGCAGCGCCAGATCCTTGGTCATCTTGCCGCTTTCCACGGTTTCGATGCAGACTCGTTCCAGCGTTTCGGCAAAGCGCACCACATCAGGGGTATCATCGAACTTGCCGCGATAGATCAGGCCGCGGGTCCAGGCGAAGATGCTGGCGATCGGGTTGGTGCTGGTCGCCTTGCCCTGCTGGTGCTGGCGATAGTGGCGGGTCACGGTGCCGTGGGCTGCCTCAGCCTCCACGGTCTTGCCATCGGGGCTCATCAGCACCGAGGTCATCAGGCCAAGCGAGCCAAAGCCCTGCGCCACCTGATCGGACTGGACATCGCCATCATAGTTCTTGCAGGCCCAGATGAACTTGCCCGACCATTTCAGCGCCGATGCGACCATGTCGTCAATCAGGCGGTGTTCGTAAACAATCCCCAGTTCGGCGAACTTTTCCTTGAACCCTTCGGTATCGAACACTTCCTGGAACAGATCCTTGAAGCGGCCGTCATAGGCCTTGAGGATGGTGTTCTTGGTCGAGAGGTAAACCGGCCACTGCCGCCCGATGCCATAGTTGAAGCTGGCACGGGCGAAATCGCGAATCGATTCGTCCAGGTTGTACATGGCCAGCGCCACCCCGGGGGAGGGGAACTGGAACACCTCTTCATCAATGGTGTCGCCATTGTCACCATTCCAGACCAGCCGCAGCTTGCCGGGGCCGGGGACCAGAAAATCAGTCGCCTTGTACTGATCGCCAAAGGCGTGACGGCCAACCACGATCGGATCGGTCCAGCCGGGGATCAGGCGGGGGACGTTCTGGATGACGATCGGTTCGCGGAACACCACGCCGCCCAGGATGTTGCGGATGGTGCCGTTGGGGCTCTTCCACATTTTCTTGAGGTTGAATTCCTCAACCCGCGCCTCGTCCGGGGTGATGGTCGCGCACTTTACGCCAACGCCGTACTTCTGGATCGCATTGGCCGAATCGACGGTGATCTTGTCGTTCGTCTCGTCGCGCTTTTCGACGCCAAGGTCGTAATATTTCAGATCGATATCAAGGTAGGGCAGGATCAGCCGTTCGCGGATCCATTGCCAGATGATGCGGGTCATTTCGTCGCCGTCGATCTCGACGACCGGGTTCTTCACCTTGATCTTGGCCATGCGCTTCCACTTTCCCGGGGAGATTTTCGCTGTTCCCTTAGCAGAGCGAGGGCGGTGCGCAAGTAAGGGCTGGACGTGGACGGCACTGCCCTTTAATCGAACGGTTAAACGCCAGAAGAGAGGTTCACTGCCATGAGCGAGGAAAATCCAGTCCTGACCCAGATCGAGGACGGCATCCTGATCGTCACCATGAACCGGCCCGAGGCCAAGAACGCCATGAACAAGGCCCAGGCCGAAGGCATCGCCGCGGCAATGGACCGGCTGGAGGCCGACGGAGACCTGCGCTGCGCGATCCTGACGGGGGCAGGCGGCACCTTCTGTTCGGGCATGGACCTCAAGGGCTTCCTGCGCGGGGAGCGGCCCAGCATCGAAGGGCGCGGGTTTGGCGGGCTGACCGAATGGACGCCGAAAAAGCCGGTGATCGCCGCGGTTGATGGCTATGCGCTGGCCGGGGGCATGGAACTGGCGCTCAGCTGCGATCTGATTGTTGCCAATGCCGGATCGAAATTCGGCATTCCCGAAGCCAAGCGCGG
>JAFEEX010000040.1:11882-47753 GCA_018240895.1 Pseudomonadota bacterium
TCGCGATGGAACTGGCGCTGACCGGTGATTTCATTGATGCCAAGCGCGCCTATGACCTGGGTTTCATCAACCGCATCGTTGAAGGCCCCGCGATTGAGGGAGCCAAGGAACTGGCCCGCGCGGTGGCCGCCAATGGTCCGCTGGCGCTGATCGCGTCGAAGGCGATCATCCGCGATTCGCATAGCTGGACTGATGAGGACATGTGGACCAAACAGGGTGTTTATATCGCCCCGGTCTTCACCAGCGCCGATGCCCGTGAAGGCGCGGCCGCCTTTGCCGAAAAGCGCAAGCCGAACTGGCAGGGCAAATAGGGACCAGCCGCACTGTCCAAACGAAACCGCCCAAACAAAAAGGCCCCGGAAAACCGGGGCCTTTTTTGGCGAATGGTGGGCGTAGCAAGGATTGAACTTGCGACCCCTACGATGTCAACATAGTGCTCTACCACTGAGCTATACGCCCGCACCATTCAGGTCTGCCCGGGGCCGTCGCCCCGGATAGGGGAGCGCCATTAGCGAGGCTCCCCCCGATTAGCAACCCTAGATCGACGCTTGCGCCTGTTGGCCAAATATCCGTTCCACTTCCAGCACCAGATCGCGCAGGTGGAACGGTTTGGACAGCACCTTGGCAGCCGGTGCCTCGCGGCTGGCTTTCAGCGTGACCGCGGCAAAGCCGGTAATGAACATCACTTTTGTTCGCGGGCTGATTTCCGCGCAGCGCTGCGCCAGTTCGATTCCGTCCATTTCGGGCATGACAATGTCAGACAGCAGCAGATCAAAATCGCCCATTTCCAGCAGCGGCACCGCCGCAGTTCCGCGATCGACCGCGATCACCTCGTACCCAGCGTTTTCAAGCGCGCGCGCCAGATAGGTGCGCATGGCTTCTTCGTCTTCGGCAAGCAGGATGCGGATCATTGCAACAGGTTCCAGGTTTGGGTTTGACACGATAGCGGGCAATCGACCGCGTCCGGAGCAAGGCTATACACCACCCCGGGTTAAAATTCTTGCCAGACTTTTCGCATGACCGGCTTTGACACAGACCCGGTTACGCGCCAGCACAGGCGCATGGCAGGAGAATGGCTGATCGACAGCGAATCGGCGTCGCGTCGCGGCGGCTGGATACCGGGCAGTCCCG
The DNA here is from genome assembly GCA_018240895.1 of Pseudomonadota bacterium. Lineage (GTDB taxonomy): Bacteria > Pseudomonadota > Alphaproteobacteria > Sphingomonadales > Sphingomonadaceae > Novosphingobium. The sequence continues at coordinate 13,014 of JAFEEX010000040.1, forward strand.
GCGCACCCGCCTTTACCCTGCGCGGTCCGGAACCTTCCGCTTTACCGGTGCTGATTTCGGTTCCGCACGCCGGGCGGACCTATCCCGACAGTCTGCTTGACCGGATGCGTCATCCGGCGTCCTCCGCCTTGCGGCTGGAAGATCGCTATGCCGATTTGCTGGGGGAGGGAATCGCGCGCGAGACCGGGGCGGGGGTGCTGATTGCCCATGCGCCGCGGGCGATGATCGATCTCAACCGCGCAACAGACGATGTTGACTGGGATATGTTCGCCAGGGGGCGGTTCGCCCGTCTTGGCAGCACCGCGCCGGGGCCAAGGGCGCGCAGCGGCCTGGGCCTGATCCCCCGGCGTCTGCCCGGAGTGGGCGAATTGTGGCGGCGGCGTCATGAAGAGGCTGAGCTGGCGGAGCGGATCGATGCCATCCACGCGCCCTACCACGCCTGCCTTGCTGACTATCTTCAGCAGCTTCGCGATCGCTGGGGCGCGGCGTTGTTGCTCGATCTCCATTCAATGCCGCCGCTGGGGCTGCGCGGCCCCCAGCCGCCTAGCGAATTCGTGGTTGGGGACAGGTTCGGTGCCAGCTGTCATGGCGCGCTGGCGGCAGAGGCATTTGGCTTTTTTGCCGAGCGGCGGAGGCTGGCCGCGCACAACCGGCCTTATGCCGGCGGTTATGTGCTTGAACGCCACGCAGCGCCTGATGCCGGGCTGCACGCCATACAGCTGGAGGTTGACCGCAGCAGCTACCTCGATGCCGGCCTGGTCGAACGGGGGGCGGGATTTGCCGGCATGGTGGACCTGCTGTCCGCTCTGGTGCGCAGGCTTGCTGCGGTGGTGGCCGGAATGGGGCAGGGCAAGGATACGCCCGGGAGAACCGCCGCGCGCTGGGCCGAAGCCGCCGAATAGCACGCTGTGCATTGCCCATAAAAAACCACCTCGTGCAATGCACGAGGTGGCCAAGGTTCAGGGAGGAGGTGCACAAAGTGCACCGATGTCTCAACGGGCCATGAGGGAAGCACCGCCAAGACACTGTGAAACATAGGCTTGAGTCCGAATCCTTGCAAGCCCGAATCCGGCTTCGGCCCAATGCATACGAATAAATCAGCCAATTTCCGCCGGTTCGGCCCAGGACCGGACCGGCGGCTGTTTCCCTGGATCAGGCGGCAATCACGGGCACTGGTCCCTTGCCCTGCTGCACCTGACGGCCAAACACTTCGCTCATCAGTTCAAGCGAGAACAGATGGGCAAAGATCAGGGCCAGCATCCCGTTCTGGTTCCACTGGCGCAGAACGTCACCACGAAGGTCGCGGAGCTTTTCCTGATCGACCATCCGGAACCCGCGATAGACGAACGGCTGATCGTTTCCGGTCTGCTGGATCGCGACTTCACCGTCCATCAGCAGGTTGTGCTTGGTCAGTTCCTCAACGAAATTCTGGGTGCGGAAGCCGGCTTCCTCAAAATTGCGGCAGAATTCCAGCGTGGCCTTGCACGCCTCGGTCGGCTCGCCGTTTTCAAACAGCGCCGAACCATCCTCAAATTCGCCCAGCAGGTCAGTGGTAGGATCGAAACACAGCGACAGTTCCTCGGTATCCGGGGTCAGCTTGGCCAGCATGAAAGGATAGCGCCGGGCGTAGGCGGGGATATAAACCGGAGAAGTCGGGCGGCCTTCATCGTCGATGAAGGTGTTGACGCCCTCGTTCAGGCCCATCAGCGCCAGGGGGACAGAAGGTTCGCCAACCGAAAAGACGATCGGGTAATTGCGCGATGCGTGGACGAATTCTTCCGCCGTCAGCGGCACGGCATGCTGGCCAACCAGCCACTTCGCCTGATCGGTGGAACGGCTTTTCCAGGTGCCGTGATCGCGGCTGTTGAGCGGCATCAGATCCTGATAAAACAACGGCAGATTGGCGGCTTGCGGCGCGCTGGCCATGGAACACTCTCCAACAACAATGAATTCGGGGCTTCCGGGCCGGACCCGGGGCGAGGTGCCGCCTTTACGGCGCAGAGGTTTCCGGCGCAAGCGTGACAAGTTTGCCCGGATTGAACAGCTCCGCCGGATCGAGCGCGCGCTTGACCGCCCGCATCAGGTGCAGCGCCACCGGATCGCCCAGCCGTTCCAGTTCATCGATCTTCAACTGGCCAATGCCGTGTTCGGCGGAGATCGATCCGCCGCAGCGAGTTACCGCATCGTGGACCTGCCGGCTGATCGCCTTGCCATCCCCGGCTTCCCAGCCGGCGCGGTCTGATCCGGCGGGCGCGCCGACGTGAAAATGGATGTTGCCGTCACCCAGATGGCCATAACCCACCGCGCGGGTGCCGGGCCAGGCCGCCTCTATTTCACGGCTGACCGTGACCAGAAAATCCGGCATCCGTTCAACCGGCACGGAAATGTCATGCTGCATGGCGGGGCCGCGGGCGCGCTCCGCCGCCGATATCGATTCGCGCAGCGTCCAGAACGCCTCTGCCTGGGCTTCGCTGGCGGACAGCACGGCATCCTCCACCAGCCCCTGGTCAAAGGCCCGGGCCATCGCCGCCTCCACCCGGCCGCGCAGGCTGGCGGCGCTGCCGGCATCGGCCACCACTTCTATCAAGGCGTTCCAGGCGTGGGGCCGGGCCAGCGGCGGGCGGGCATCGGGCAGATAGGCCAGCACCGATTCGAGGCAGCCTTGCGGAACCACCTCGAACCCCTCAAGCGCATCGCCCAGCGCCTGCTCGCAGTTCAGCAACAGCGCGCGGGCGGCGTGGATCGACGCAGTTCCCGCCCAGACCACCACCCGCTCCGCAATCGCCGGAACCAGCCGCAGCGTGGCTGCGGTGACGATCCCCAGCGTACCTTCGGACCCGATGAACATCTGCTTGAGGTCAAAACCCCGGTTGTCCTTGCGCAGCGGGGTCAGCGCGCTGAATATCCGGCCATCGGGCAGCACAGCCTCCAGCCCCAGAACCTGCGCTCGCATCACGCCGTGGCGCAGAACCTGCGTGCCCCCGGCGTTGGTTGAAATCAGGCCGCCGACCGTGGCCGACCCCTTTCCCCCCAGCGTCAGGGGAAAGCGCAGGCCGTGCGCTTCGGCGGCTTCGTGCAGCGTTTGCAAAACCACGCCCGCTTCGCAGGTTACCTGCCGCGATGCCGGATCGATCGGCTCAATCGCGTTCATCCGCCGGGTGGACAGGATCACCTCGCGCCCGCTGGCATCGGGCGTAGCCCCGCCCGACATTCCGCTGTTGCCGCCCTGTGGAACGATCGGCACACCGCGTTGCGCACAAAGCCTGACCACGGCGGAAACCTCCGCCGTGGTGGCGGGCAGCACCATGGCCAGCGCCTTGCCCGTATAGCGCCCGCGCCAGTCCGTTTCCCAGGGGGTCAGCAGGTCCAGACCTGTAACCAGGCCGCGTGGCCCCACGATTGCGCCAAGCGCTTCCAGCGTCTGATCGGTCGGCTTGTTCATCACCCATTGCTATGGCACAGGGTTGCACCAGTGCCAACGCGGCCTGCCGCAGGGGTTAAGCGGTGGTTCAACACAGGACTTTATAGAACCGGGGGCAATGAATCCGTTCGTCAGCTTGATCGCGCCACTGGCGCTGATGTTTCCTGCGTCAATGATGCAGGATGACGCACGGGTTGAGCAAGGCCGGGCCAATCTGTCCGCTCCGGCCGCTGCGTCCTCGCTGGCGGGAGCGGCTGACCTCGAGATGCTGGTAGCGTTTTTTCGTCCCGCCACGGCTGAACAGGTGCGGATAGAGGAACGGGTGACGATCCGCATCGCGCCGCGATCGGTTCCGACGCCGCTGATGCCGTCAATGTTTGCACAGGATTTTGTACCCCAGCGCGGTGGCCCGCGCCTTGCCGAACGCAAGATTGGCAAATGTCTGGCCGTGGCGGGGATCCTGGGGGTGCAGCCCGGGCTGGACAACCGCTTGATCCTGATGATGCGCGATCGCCGCACGATTAGCGCCACATTGTCGAAATCGTGTCAGACGCAGGCCTATTATTCCGGTTTTCTGGTCGCCAAGAACGATGATGGGCAGATCTGCCAGGGGCGTGACCGGCTGCTGGCCCGCAACGGAACCAGCTGCACCGTCACCGGGTTCCGCCAGATCGTCGAGGTGGGCAATTAAGCCTCTTTTCTTGACTTTGCCCTGCCAATGCGCCTAGGGCGCGCGAGCCTTGCAGCGGGTCCGTCAGGGGCCAGGCAGGGTTGCGGCCTGACCGGGGGGAAGGCTGGTTGATCCCGCTCCTTCGAAATGTTGCGCCACGCTTATGAGCTTTGCCGATCTCGGCCTGTCAGATGAATTGGTCCGGGCAGTTACTGCCAAGGGCTATGACACGCCCACCCCGATCCAGGCCCAGGCCATTCCCAGCGTGCTGATGATGCGCGATCTGATCGCGATCGCCCAGACCGGCACCGGCAAGACCGCCAGCTTCGTGCTGCCGATGATTGACGTGCTGGCCCATGGCCGCCGCCGCGCGATGATGCCGCGCAGCCTGATTCTGGAACCGACGCGGGAACTTGCCGCGCAGGTGGCGGAAAATTTTGAGCAGTACGGCGCCAATCACGACCTGAAGATGGCGCTGCTGATCGGCGGCGTGCAGATGGGCGATCAGGTCAAGGCGCTGAACGAAGGGGTGGACGTGCTGATCGCCACACCGGGGCGGCTGATGGATCTGTTCGAACGCGGCAAGATCCTGCTGACCGGCTGCGATCTGCTGGTGATCGACGAAGCGGACCGGATGCTCGACATGGGGTTCATCCCCGACATTGAAACCATCTGTTCCAAACTGCCGGGCACCCGCCAGACCCTGCTGTTCAGCGCGACCATGCCGCCGCCGATCAAGAAGCTGGCTGACAAGTTCCTGAGCAATCCCAAATATATCGAGGTTGCCCGCCCCGCCACCACCAATACCAATATCGCCCAGTTCAAGGTGATGGTCGGATCGCGGCAAAAGCGCGAGACGCTGCGCCATCTGCTGCGCAGCGATGACGTATCGACCGCGATGATCTTCTGCAATCGCAAGACCACGGTGCGCGAACTGGCCAAAAGCTTGCAGAAGCATGGCTTTTCAGCCGGCGAAATTCATGGCGACATGGATCAGCCGGCGCGGATTGCCGAACTGGACCGGTTCAAGGCCGGCACGATCAACATCCTGTGCTGCAGCGACGTCGCCGCGCGCGGGCTGGACGTGAAGGGCGTAAGCCACGTTTTCAACTTCGATACGCCGTGGCACCCGGATGACTACGTCCACCGGATCGGCCGGACCGGCAGGGCCGGAGCGACGGGGCGCGCCTTTACCTTTGTTGCCCCCGAAGATGTCGAAGCGATCGAGAATGTCGAAAAGCTGACCGGCGGCAAGATTCCGTTGTTTGAGGTTGCGGTTGAAGGCCGGACGGATGAGGACAAGGCACAGCGCCCCCGCCGTACCGCGCGTGAAGACCGCGCGCCGCGTGAGGACAAACCACGCCGTGAACGCGCACCCAAGCCTGCGCGTGAGGAGCGTGCCACCCGCGCGCCCAAGCCTGACCGCGAACCGCGCCGCGAAGCCCACCCCCGCCGCGCCGATCCGGTCGATCCGCCCAGCCAGCCGGGTGAATGGAACGGGCCGGTTCCGGGGTTCCTGGGCATTTCGGCGCTCTGACTGTCAGAGCTGTAACTGTCAGGCTGACAATCAGGCGGGTTTGACGAAACTGTCGATCACGCGTTTGCGCCCCGCGCTTTCGAAATCGATTTCCAGCTTGTTTCCTTCCTGCGCGGCCACCGTGCCGTAACCGAATTTTTCGTGGAACACGCGGCTGCCCGGGGCGATGTCGCTGCGCGGTTTGGCGGCGAAGCTGGCGGCGCTGCGGGTTACCTCGGGCACGCTGCGCGGGGTCGCGTCGAAATCGCGCTGCGCCGCGCGCTGCCAGCCCGGCCCGCGTGAGCCTGCGCGATCAGGACGATCACGGGCGACGTGGGCAAAGGGATCATCCCGTTCAGACCACTGCGCCCGCCACATCGATGCCCCGCCGGACAGGGTGCTTTCCTGATCGACGTGGGCCACGGGCAGATCGGCGATGAAGCGGCTGGGGATCGAGCTGGTCCACTGGCCATAGATGCGGCGGTTGGCCGCGTGCAGGATGGTGCAGCGCCGCCGGGCGCGGGTGATGGCGACATAGGCCAGCCGGCGTTCTTCCTCCAGCGCGGCAAGCCCGCCTTCGTCCAGCGCGCGCTGGCTGGGGAACACGCCTTCTTCCCAGCCGGGCAGGAAGACATTGTCAAACTCCAGCCCCTTGGCGGCATGGATCGTCATGATCGTCAGCTTTTCGGCGCTGTCGTTGGATTCGTTGTCCATCACCAGGCTGACGTGTTCAAGGAAATCGCCCAGCGTTTCGTATTCTTCCATGGCCCGGGCCAGTTCGGCCAGGTTTTCCAGCCGCCCGGCGCTTTCGGCGCTTTTTTCGGCCTGAAGCATCGCGGTATAACCGCTTTCCTCAAGCAGGGTGCGCGCCAGTTCCGCCGGGGTGGCGCCCTTGGCCAGATCGCGCCAGCGGGCAACATCGCGCATCAGCGCCAGCAGGGTGTTGCGGGCGCGGGCGGGCAGTTCATCGGTATCGGTGATCTCCACCGCGGCAAGGCTGAGCGGCACGGCGCGGGCTCGGGCGTGGCGGTGGATCTTTTCCAGCGTCTTGTCCCCAAGCCCGCGCTTGGGGGTGTTGTAAATCCGTTCGAAAGCCAGATCGTCGCTGGGCTGGGCAATCAGCCGCAAATAAGCCAGCGCATCGCGAATCTCTGCCCGTTCGTAAAAGCGGAAGCCCCCCACGATACGGTATGGCAGGCCGATGGCGATAAAGCGGTCCTCAAACTCGCGGGTCTGGAACTGGGCGCGCACCAGGATCGCCGCTTCGGCCAGGCTGGCCCCTTCGCGTTCCAGCCGTTCAGCTTCCTCGCCAATCCGCCGCGCTTCCTCCGGCCCATCCCACACGCCGATCACCCGCACCTTGTCACCGCCGTTGCGGGTGGTCCACAGCGTCTTGCCCAGCCGCTGGCTGTTGGCGTCAATCAGCCCCGATGCCGCAGCAAGAATGTCGGGCGTAGAGCGATAGTTCTGCTCCAGCCGTACCACCTTGGCGCCGGGAAAATCCTTTTCAAACTTAAGGATATTGGCAACTTCTGCCCCGCGCCACGAATAGATCGACTGGTCATCATCGCCCACCACGCAGATGTTGCGATGCCCCTGGGCCAGCAGGCGCAGGAACAGGTACTGGACCTGATTGGTGTCCTGATATTCATCGACCATGATGAATTTGAAGCGTTGCTGATATTGCGCAAGAATTTCATGGTGTTGGCGCAATATATTGAGCGTGTGCAGTATCAGGTCACCAAAGTCACAAGCGTTGAGCGCGCGCAGCCGTTCCTGATAGAGCCGGTAGAATTTCTGGCCCTGGCCATTGGCATAACCCTCGCTCTCCGCCGCGGAAAGATCGGGGGGATTAAGGCCCTTGTTCTTCCAGCGATCAATGCACTGGGCAAGCTGGCGGGCGGGCCAGCGTTTCTCGTCCAGTCCTTCGGCCTGAATCAATTGCTTGAGGACGCGAAGCTGATCGTCGGTGTCGATGATCGTATAGTTCGATTGCAGCCCGACCAGCTCTGCATGGCGGCGCAGCAGCTTGGCCGCGATCGAATGAAAGGTGCCCAGCCACGGCATCCCTTCCACCGCCGGGCCAACCAGATGAGCGACCCGTTCCTTCATCTCGCGCGCGGCCTTGTTGGTGAAGGTTACGCACAGGATCTCGCTTGGCCAGGCGCGGCGGGTGCGGATGATATGGGCAAGGCGCGCGGTCAGCGCCGCGGTCTTGCCCGTGCCGGCCCCGGCCAGCATCAGCACCGGACCGTCGATGGCCAGCACGGCTTCGCGCTGCGGCGGGTTCAGACCGTCAAGCAAGGGGTCTGGGGAAGATTCGGTGATGGCGGACACTCGTGAACAGTTAGGGCGTGAACAGTTAGGGAACATGGGCCAGCGGCGCAAGGGGCGCGAACCGGCTTGACAGAGGCGCGCCGGGCCGCGACCCGGTTGCACGATGAACCCCATTAGCCAGCACCGCCGCATCCTGACCGCATCGCTGACCGGAACGGCGGTGGAATTCTATGATTTCTATGTCTTCGCCACGGCCACGGCGCTGGTGTTTGGAGAACTGTTTTTCCCCCAGTCATCCCCCTCGGTTCAGGGAATCGCCAAATTCATGGTCTTTGGCCTGGCTTTTCTGGCCCGCCCGATCGGCGCGATCGCTTTCGGCCACTTCGGCGACCGGGTGGGGCGCAAGGCCACCCTGGTTGCTTCGCTGCTGTTGATGGGGGGATCGACGCTGTTGATCGCGTTCCTGCCGGGCTATGCCGATGTGGGCATGATCGCACCGGTGCTGCTCTGCGTGCTGCGCTTCGGCCAGGGGTTCGGCCTTGGCGGGGAGTGGGGCGGGGCGGCGTTGCTGGCGGTGGAAAACGCGCCGCGCGGCTGGGAAAGCCGCTTTGGAGCCGCCCCGCAACTTGGCGCGCCGCTGGGCTTTCTGGCCGCCAACGGATTGTTCCTGCTGCTGGGACTATGGCTGAGCGATGCCGATTTCCTGCGCTGGGGCTGGCGGGTGCCGTTCCTGGCCAGCGCGCTGCTGGTTGGTATCGGCCTGTGGGTGCGGCTCAACATTGGTGAGACACAGGCCTTTCGCGCGGCGATGGAAAAGTCGCCTCCTCCCGCAGTCCCCTTGGTAAGCCTGCTGCGCGGCCACGGTTTTGCCGTTCTGGCCGGAAGCGCCGGGGTGGTGGCCTGCTTTGCGCTGTTCTACCTTTCCACTGCCTTTGCATTGGACATCGGCACCAAGAAGTTGGGCTATACCCGCGAGGAATTCCTGACCCTGCAACTGGGGGCCAACCTGTTTCTGGCGCTGGGCATTGGCGTGGCCGCGTGGTGTGCTGACAGGTTCGGCGCGGGGAAAGTGATCGCCGCCGGCGCGCTGGCCACAGTCGGGGTGGGGCTGACCTTTTCCGCCGGACTTGCGGGCGGAACGGCCGCCCTGTTCCTTACCCTTTCGGCGGCGCTGCTGGTGATGGGCTTCGTCTATGGTCCGCTGGGCGGCTGGCTGCCCACGCTTTATCCGGTTCGGGTGCGCTACAGCGGGGTATCGGTGGCCTTCAACGCCGGTGGCATCCTTGGCGGCGCGGTAACCCCGCTTGCGGCCAGGGCGATGAGCGACGCCGGGCATGGCGGCTCGATCGGGCTGTTGCTGGTCGGGGCCGGGATGCTGACCCTGCTGGGGGTCATTCTGGCGAAGCCGGCATCCTGAGCAGGGTGATTCGCGCCTTGCCGATCTTGCGGTCAGCCTCAATCTCCAACCCGCGCACTTTCGGTGCTTCGTCAGCGGCGGTTTCCAGGCTGATCCAGGTGGCCGGCCCGATCCAGCCAAGCCGTGTGAGCTTGTCCAGCGCAACGGCCCCCGCGCCGGAATGATAGGGCGGATCAAGCAGGATCAGATCGAGCGGAGCCTTCAGCGGCCCCAACGTCATGACCGAAGCGGCGCGCACATCACACTCACCTTGCGCGCGCAGGGCGGCGACATTGGCGCGCAAGGCACGGATCGCGGCGGGATCCTGCTCGGCAAAAATGCACGATGCCGCGCCGCGCGACAGCGCCTCAAGCCCCAGCGCGCCCGACCCGGCGAACAGATCGGCCACGGTCAGCCCGTCAAAAGTGCCAAGGCGGCTGACCAGCATCGAAAACAGCGTTTCGCGGGTACGGTCAGCAGTGGGGCGGGTGATGTCGCCCACGGGTGCCTGCAACTTGCGCCCGCGCCATTGGCCTGAAACGATCCGCAGGCTCACTTGCGCCTGTCTCCGCGTGCGCCTCCGCGCGTGCCCCCGCGTGACGGGACGGGCGGGCGAGGGGTGGATGCTGGCGCTGGCCGCCGGGCGTTTCGCTGCGCGGCAGAGCCGGGGCGCGGCGGTGCCGTGTCAGACCGCATCGGTGCGGGGGAAGAGTGCCCCTTCAATCCCCGCATGAACCGTTCAACCTCAATCTGGCGGATTTCCACCGCTGCGCCGCGCGGCAGGTTGAGCAGCTCGAACGGACCATAGGCAGTGCGGATCAGGCGGCTGACTTCCAGCCCAAGGTGTTCAAGCACGCGGCGCACTTCACGGTTCTTGCCCTCGGTAATGGTCACCTCGATCCACTGGTTGCGCCCGGTGCTGCGCTCCATGTTGGCGTTGATCTTGCCGTATTGCATCCCGTCAATCTCTACGCCTTCGATCAGTTCATCGAGTTGCGCCTGGGTGACCGCGCCAAAGGTGCGCGCCCGGTATGTGCGCGGCAGGCCGGTTGCCGGCAGTTCCATCGTCCGCTTCAGCCCGCCGTCATTGGTCAGCAGCAGCAACCCCTCGGTATTGAAGTCAAGCCGGCCGATCGGCATCACCCGGCGCGCATCGGCGGGCAGGGCATTGCGCAGCGCGGTGTAGATGGTCGGGCGTCCGGCGGGGTCGCGCTCGGCGGTGATCAGGCCGGCGGGCTTGTGGAATATGAACAGCCGTGGCGGTTCGGGCGCCTTGACCGGTTTGCCATCAACCGTAACGCCTTTGAGGCTGGTGAGCAGCGTTGCCGGGGTGGTCACCAATTCCTCGCCGATCTTCACCCGGCCATCGCTGATCATCCGCTCCACCTCGCGGCGGCTGGCAATGCCGGCACGGGCAAGAAGCTTGGCGATCCGGTCACCTTCGCGGGGCTTGTCTGGGGAGGTCATGGCTGGCCCTTAGCGGCAAGCCGGGCGCGGGGGAAGCGTTGCGCGCGGTTGCCGCGCTGACCTTGCCCCCGGCTACCTCTCCGCCAAAGCCATCTGTTCTTCGATAATTTCGTGCAGGCGGCGAATCCCGCCTTCCAGCGTGCCCAGCGTCAGATTGGCGATTGCGCCGCTTTCCAGCCCCTGCTGGCCCAGCGCGGCGGCGCGGAAATCTTCGCCGGCAAACACTCCGCCATCAAGCAGCGTCCATGACCGCTCCCAGTGATCGCGCGCCTTGTCGCTTTGCGGCGCGTGGGGGATCAGCATGAAATCTTCAACCAGGGTGCGGTCATGGGTCTGCGGCCACAGCGCCATGATGTTGATGTAATCCGGGCTGACCACGATCACGGTTGCCGGGAACAACTGATAGGCAAAGGTGCTGACCCGGCGCAGCGCGGCCATGTCAGTCATGTCCACGCTTTCCAGTTCCTCGGCCCGGCAGACCAGGCTGCGCTGATGCGGGCCGATCTGATCGCCGCTGGTTACCCCATCCTTGAAGAACGGCCCGATCGTTTGCGCGTGCAGGCGGGCGACGTGGTAGCTTTCAAGGAACGCGTCCATGATCAGCTTCCAGTTGGCGGCAACGTCGTGAGTCTTGCGCCGGAACAGATGCAGGTCGCGCATCGCGAAAGCATCGAAATCGGCACCCAGTTCCAGCGCCTGAGCAAAGTCGGCGTCGGCCTGCGGGGCAAACCAGATCAGCCCGCCCGCCTCACAGCTGGGCAGTTCCACCAGCGCGAAATCGGCCTTGTCGATGCCCGGGAAGGTTTCTGGGCGGGGCAGGGCCAGCAGCCGCCCGTCCAGCGCATAGGTCCAAGCGTGATAGGGGCAGGTCAGCCGCTTGCCACACTGCACGTCCAGCCCTTCGACCAGCCGGGTGCCGCGATGGCGGCAGACGTTGACGAACACATGAACCTGACCGTCGCCATCCCGGGTGATCAGCAATGGGCGGCCGGTGGCGTCATGCGGCACGCTCATGCCGGCGTCGGGGATCAGCGCGGATGGGCACAGCACCTGCGGCGAGCGATCAAACAGCAAGGCCTTCTCGCGCGCCCAGTGGGCGGGATCGGTATAGACTGCGGCGGGAACCGTGGTGACACTGCGGTTGGACCGGGGGCAGCCATTGGCGATCAGGGTGGCCAGTTCCAGCTGCCCGGCGGTGGGGGTTGTCCCCGGCAAAGTCGCAATACTCTCCATCAAGGTTGGTCATAGCGCAAAACCCGGCTAGGTTCGCGGGCAAAATTGCACGATGAGGAATTGCATGGCTGATGCCGCCAAGGTCGAACGTCCCAAAGGATTGAAATTGCTGAGGGTGGCGCTGCAGCACCGCAAATCTGCCTGTATGCTTGGTTTCGGCTTTTCCTCTGGCCTGCCCTATGCCCTTCTGGTCGGCACGATCACCGCCTGGCTGGGCGAGGTTGGGATCAAGATGGCGACGATCGGCGTGCTCAGCTGGATCGGGCTGTCCTATGCCTTCAAGTTCCTGTGGTCGCCGGTGGTGGACCGGTTGCCGTTGCCGCTGCTGGAAAAGCTGGGCCGCCGCAAAAGCTGGATACTGCTGTGCCAGGGGGTGCTGGTTCTGGCGCTGATCGGCCTGGTCCTGACCAATCCTGCGACAGATATCGGCACCTTTGCCGCCTTCGCCTTTGCCGGGGCCTTCGCCTCGGCAACGCAGGACGTGGCGGTTGATGCCTGGCGGATCGACGTCGCGGATGAGGATGTGCCGATCGAGCTGCTCAGCCCGATCTACCAGTTCGGCTATCGCATCGCCTCGATCGTCGGCGGCGCTTTTGCGCTATTCCTGGCCGCGCGGATGAGCTGGGGCGCGGTTTACGCGGTGATGGCGGTGCTGATGGGGCTGCTGGTGTTCGTAACGCTGAGCGCGCCTGACACGCCCCGGCCCGAGCGCGGCAAGCTTCACGCCGCCCTGGCCCAGCCGGGGAAGCTGCAACCCGCCGCGCGGGCAATTGCGCTTGGCGTGGTCGGGATCGGCTGGATCTGGGCGATCGGCCGGTTGCTGTCATTCATGCATTCGGTGCTCAGCCCCGCGCCCGGCGCGCCGCCGGTTTCGGTGGGTGATTTCACCAAGTTCAACGCGCCGTGGATCGTGGTGGCCACCGTGCTGGTGCCGCTGATCGTCGCGGCGACGACCAACTGGATGAAGGCCCATGGCCGGATGGTCCTGACCCGCGAGGATCATCACCATTCCGCCGTCCGGACCGCCGCCAACCACCTTTACACCGCGCTGGTCGCTCCGCTCGCCGAATTTGCCGGGCGGCTTGGCTGGGGGGTGCTGGTGCTGATCGGCCTGATCCTGACCTATGCGCTGTGCTACAACGTCTGGGTCAGCTTCGCTTATCCGTTCTACCTTGAGGAGCTGAAATATACCAAGGATGAGGTGGCCTTCGCCTCAAAGGTGTTCGGCATCTTCATGACCATGCTGGGGATCAGTCTGGGGGGATATTGCTTCGCCCGGTTTGGCCGGTTCCCCACCCTGCTGCTTGGCGCGCTGCTGCCGATCGTCGGCAATCTGGCCTATGCCGATCTGGCGCTGGGCGGCCACACCATTGACGCGGTGGTAGTGCCGCTGTTCGGCTGGACCGGGGTGGAGCCGCGGATGCTGCGCCTGCTGGCGGCGATCACCATAGAGAACATCACCGTCGGCCTGGCGGGCGCGGCCTTCGTTGCCTATCTCTCCAGCGTGGTGAGCAAAAGCTACACCGCAGTCCAGTACGCGCTGCTGTCTTCGCTGACCTTCCTGATCGGCGGGCTGGGGCGCGGCATCGCGGGCGAACTGATTGACAGCCGCGGCTATGCCTATGTCTTCCAGATCACCGCGTTGATGGGGGTGGTGGCAGTGGCCTTCGTGCTGATGGAATGGCTGCGCACCAGCCGCGTTGCTAGTCAGGAAAGTCGCGGTTGAGCCGCAGCACCTCGCCCGCAAGATAAAGCGATCCGGCGATCAGCACGTCGCCGCCGGGCGGAAGCGCGGCCAGCGCTTCGGCAGCGCTGGAGAAGGACCGCACCGGCAGGGTGGTGAAGGGGGCAAAGTCCTCTGGCCTATGCGCCTCGTGCCCCGGCGCGGGGACCACCGACAGGCTGAGCAAATGGCCCGCCAGCGGTGCGACAATCGCAGAGGGATCCTTGTTGGCGAGCATTCCGGTTATGAGGTGGAGGGGTTGCGCGTGGGCTCCATCAACCCCAAAAAACCGTGCAATCGCCAGCCCCGCGTCAGCATTGTGTCCCCCATCGAGCCATACCCGCCGGCCCGGCGCCAGCGCGGTCAGCGGCCCATCCCCCAGTAACTGCAACCGCGCCGGCCAGCGCGCCGCGCGGATGCCCTGGGCCATCGCATCGGGTGATACCGCAACCCGGTCCTGATGGCACAGCATTGCCACCGCCAGCGCGGCATTGTCGGCCTGATGCCGCCCGGCCAGACGGGGCAAGGGCAGGGTCAGCTCGCCATGGCGGTCACGATAAGCAATTTCCTCGCCGACATCAGCAAACCAGTCGAGGTCGCGGATCGCGGTCCGCGCGCCGGCCTGCATCGCCTGCTCTATCACCGTCCGCGTAACCTCGGCGGGATAGGCCTGCGTCACCAGCGGCACCCCGGGCCGGGCGATCCCCGCCTTTTCAAAGGCGATCCGGCACAGCGGATCGGCAGGAACGCCCGCTTCCGGGGTCAGCAGGAATTCCTTGTGATCGATCCCCAGCGTGGCGATACCGCAGGCGGCCTGGCTGTCCAGCACATTGGTCGCGTCAAACCGCCCGCCCAGCCCAACCTCGATCACGCAGGCATCGGCGGGAATGCGGTGAAAGGCAAGGAAGGTGGCGGCTGTCGTCACCTCGAAGAAGCTGGGGGAAAGGTCTGCGCCAAGGTCAAGCACTTCCTTCAGCAGGTCGGCCAGCAGATCATCGCTGATCAAATGCCCGGCCAGTCTGATCCGCTCGTTATAGCGGACCAGATGCGGCTTGGTCGCGGCGTGAACGGTCAGCTCCTGCGCCTCCAGCATCGCCCGCAGATAGGCGCAGGTACTACCCTTGCCATTGGTGCCGCCGACCTGGAACACCGGGGGCAGGGCGCGCTGCGGATTGCCCAGCCGGGCCAGCAGATCGCGGATCACCGCCAGCCCGATCCGCCCCTGCGGCAGGCTGAGTGCGCCAAGCCGGTCAAGCTGCGCCTGAACGCGCGGATTTTCGGAGATTGCGAAGTCCTTCACTTGAAGCCTCTCCCGCTTGCGGGAGGGGTTTGGGGAGGGCCTGTTACCAAACCCCTCCAAACAGACCCTCCCCCGACCCCTCCCGCAAGCGGGAAGGGAGAGATTGGATGCCGGGCTTCGCCGGCAGGCCGGTTTTACGCCGCCTTGGCCGCCATCAGATAATCCAGCACACTGGCCAGCGTCGCCCGCAAATCCTTGCGGGGCACCACCATGTCGACCATGCCGTGTTCGTGCAGGTATTCGGCGCGCTGAAAGCCTTCGGGCAGTTTCTCGCGGATGGTGTCCTGAATCACCCGCTGGCCGGCAAAACCGATCAGGCTGCCCGGCTCGGCAATGTGGACATCGCCCAGCATGGCATAGCTGGCGGTGACGCCGCCGGTGGTGGGATCGGTCAGCACCACCACGTAAGGCAGGCCGGCGCGGTGCAGGCGGCTGATCGCCACGGTGGCCTTGGGCATCTGCATCAGGCTGAGGATGCCTTCCTGCATCCGCGCGCCGCCCGCGGCAGTGCAGATCACATAGGCACAACTGTCCTTGATCGCCCGTTCGGCCCCGGTAACAAAGGCCGCGCCCACCGCCATGCCCATTGATCCGCCCATGAAGGCAAAGTCCTGCACCCCCAGCACGCATTTGTGCCCATCGATGCTGCCGGACGCATTGGTCAGCGCATCGGGGTGGGGGTTGGCGGCGCGGGCGGCCTTCAGCCGATCGGGGTACTTTTTCTGGTCCTTGAACTTCAGCGGATCTTCCTTGACCCTGGGCGCGTCAAGCACCGCAAAGCCGGGATCAAGCAACTGTGCAAAGCGGGCATCCACGCCGATCCGCCCGTGATGGTCACAGCGCGGACAGACGTTCAGGTTTTCCTCGTACTCCTTGGTGAACAGCATCTCGCTGCACGAAGGGCACTTGATCCACAGGTTGTCGGGTGTGTCGCGCTTCTCGGTGAAGGGCAACGCATTGCGGACGCGGTCGAGCCAGGACATTGCCGCGCCTTAGCGCGTTGTTCGGAGCATTGCGAGTGGGGAAGCGCTGCTGGGGTTCGCGCAGAGAGCGCAGAGGAAGAAGAGAGACGCAGAGAGACCGCGCTTGCGGCGGAGCCGCTATCCAATCCTTGCTTGCGCCAAGCGCAGCAGCCGGGTTTTGGCGCGCCTGCGGCGGAAGGCACAGCCCCTCTGTGCCCCCACCTTCTTCTCTGCGATCTCCGCGAGAACCCAATCTTACCGTACCGAATGCGCAGCATCGCCAAAGCGCGGACGGTTCCAGAAGATCAAGCAATTTCAGCGAAATATCGATATGTTTGCGAGTGGGGAAATATAGCAGGGTTCGCGCCGAGAGCGCTGAGGAAGAAGAGAGGCGCAGAGATGTCGCGTTTGCGGCGAAGCCGCTATCCAATCCCTGATTGCGTCAAGGGCAGCCGTGCGGTTTCAGCCCGCCTGCGGCGGATTGCGCAACCCCTCTGCGCCTCCACTTTCTTCTCTGCGTCTCTGCGAGAACCATTCCTACCTTGCCGAATGCACCGCATTCGCCAAGGCGCGCGTCAGGTCGCGTACCGGCCCCGCAGCCTCCGTCCCATGCTCTCCGACCAGATCGACCAGCGCCGAACCGACCACCACGCCGTCCGCCACTTTGGCGATAGCCGCGGCCTGATCGGGCGTGCGCACACCAAAACCAACCGCAACGGGGATCGTCGCGTGCTTTTTGAGCCGGGCGACCGCCTCCTCGATGCTGGCCTGCGCGGCCTGCTGCATTCCGGTGATCCCGGCGACCGAGACGTAGTAGAGAAAGCCTGACGAGCCTTCCAGAACGGCAGGCAGCCGCGCTTCGTCGGTCGTTGGCGTGGCCAGGCGGATCAGGCTGACCCCGGCGGCGCGAAGGGCCGGGCCAAGCTCGGCATCCTCTTCGGGCGGGATGTCGACGCAGATCACCCCGTCAACCCCGGCCTTGCGGCACTCGGCAGCGAACCAGTCGCTCCCTCGCGTCACCATCGGGTTGGCATAGCCCATCAGCACCAGCGGCACATCGGGATGCTTTTCCCGGAACCGCGCGGCGATGTGGAACACGTCGGCGGTGGTGGTGCCCGCCCCCAGCGCGCGCAGGTTCGCCGCCTGGATCGCCGGTCCATCGGCCATCGGATCGGTAAACGGCATCCCCAGTTCGATCACATCCGCGCCGCCCTCAACCAGCGCGTCAAGGATCGCGGGCGTGGTTTCGGGCATCGGATCGCCCCCGGTGACAAAGGTGACCAAGGCCGGGCGGCCCTTGGCGAAGGCTCGGTCAAACCGCGACATCAAGCCCTCTCCCCTTCAGGGGAGAGGGTTGGGAGAGGGGGCCGCATCCCGGCAATCACCCCGGCCAGATGGATCAAAACACCGTCGATATTCTGCATGACATCCACATTCGTATAACGTTGCACCCGGTATCCCTGTTCTTCCAGACAGCGGGTTCTTATCCTGTCGCGATCATCATCCGCATCGTGCGTATCACCATCGATTTCGATCACCAGTTTGGGCTTATTCGCCACAAAGTCGGCGATGTAGTTCCCGATCACCTTTTCGCGCCTGAATTTGATTCCTTCAAACCGCCCCGCGCGCAATTGCAGCCACATCCGCGTTGCCGGTTCGGACATCTGCTTGCGATTGGCGCGGGCGTAGGCGGTCAATCTAGCGTCGCGCATTCCCCTCTCCCAACCCTCTCCCCTGAAGGGGAGAGGGCTTTTTTGGTGTGGGAGGAAGGAGGTTTATCATGCAGGCTTCCGATATGCAGTGCGGTAGAAACCTATGCCGATTGCAAATCCGGCAGCGGAAATAAATGCTTCGAGCGCATCCTGCTTCACCGATGGGAAAACCAACCATATGATAAATCTGATGCCCACGATTACAGCAAAAATCATGCTCGCGCTTTTCATCGCGTCCAACGGCCTAAGCTGGACCTTACCTTGCAAGACGCGGGCCGCCCCCGAAGCCAGGCAGATCAGGACACCGGAAATCAGGCTCAAAGCCGAGGCATAGTAAAAGGTTGAACCTTCAAAGCCAAAGATCTTGCAAATGATGCCGCCGCCGAAGCCAACGGAAAAGAGTGCGAAGCTCGCGTTGCTCACAACGACACCCCCAGATGCTCCGCCACCGAGAAGATGTCCTTGTCCCCCCGCCCACACAGGTTGGCCAGAATGATCTGATCCTTCCCCATCGTCGGCGCGACCTTCTTCACCGCTGCGATCGCGTGGCTCGGCTCCAGCGCGGGGATGATCCCTTCGGTGCGGCAGAGGAGCTGGAAGCCGTCGAGCGCCTCGTCATCGGTGACGCTGGTGTAATCGACCCGGCCCACTTCCTTGAGCCAGGCGTGTTCCGGCCCGATCCCGGGATAGTCCAGCCCGGCGCTGATCGAGTGGCCCTCCAGGATCTGGCCATCATCGTCCTGCAACAGGTAGGTCTTGTTGCCGTGGAGAATCCCCGGACGCCCGCCAGCAAGGCTGGCGGCATGATCCTTGTCGAGGCCGTAGCCTGCCGCCTCTACCCCCAGCATCTTCACGCTGGCATCATCAAGGAACGGATGAAACAGCCCGATCGCGTTGCTGCCGCCGCCGATCGCGGCAACCAGCAAGTCGGGCAGGCGGCCGGTGCGGGCGAGCATTTGTGCGCGCGCTTCCTTGCCGATCACGCTTTGAAAATCGCGGACCAGTTCGGGGTAGGGGTGCGGACCGGCGGCGGTGCCGATGATGTAGAAGGTGTCATGCACATTGGCGACCCAGTCGCGCAGCGCCTCGTTCATCGCGTCCTTCAGCGTTGCCGCCCCGGCGGTGACGGGGCGAACCTCAGCGCCGAGCAGCTTCATGCGGAACACGTTGGGCGCCTGGCGCGCCACATCGGTTGCGCCCATGAAGATCACGCAGGGCAGGCCAAACCGGGCGCAGACCGTGGCCGTGGCAACGCCGTGCTGGCCCGCGCCGGTCTCGGCGATGATCCGGGTCTTGCCCATTCGCATCGCCAGCAGGATCTGGCCGATGCAGTTGTTGATCTTGTGCGCGCCGGTGTGGTTGAGTTCATCGCGTTTGAACCACACCTGGGCGCCGTTCAGCTCCTTTGTAAGGCGCGGGGCGAAGTACAGCGGGCTGGGCCGTCCGACGTAATGTTCGAGCAGGTCATCGAATTCGGCTTGAAAGGCGGGGTCAGCCTTGGCCCTGGTATATTCCCGTTCAAGATCAAGGATCAGCGGCATCAGCGTTTCGGCGACATAGCGCCCGCCAAACTGGCCGAAATGGCCGCGTTCATCGGGCTGGTTGCGAAAGCTGTTGGCGGTTTGCGCGGCGGTCATGATGCCAGGCGCTTGGCAGAGCGGGCGGGCTGAGTCCAGCGCTGTCGAGCCGGCGCGATTGCGCCCCGGTTTGGCCGATCAGAACACATTTAACGCAAAATTGTAACAAGTTGATACAATATGTTGCACCAATGCAACTATGGTTCCTCTTGCCGTAATTTTGCTGCAATTGGTTCAGGCGCGGGCAAGCCGATGCTGCCTAACTCCCACTCGTCCCCTGTCAGGGGGATGAATGTCCAAGGAGTTATTTATGCGTAAGGTTCTTCTCCCGCTGCTCGCCTCGCTGGCGATCGCGACACCGGCCCTGGCCAACGAGGCCCGCGTCGAGGCACGCGGCGGCGTGATCTGGTCGAATGGCCAGAGCCAGGATATCTGGGGTGGGGCAGCCGGATACGATTTCGATCTGGGCCAGACGACCTTTGCCGGGGTCGAGGTTTCGGGTGACAAGGTTGGCACCAGCAATACCAAGGTTGCCTGGGGCTTCAGCGGCCGCGCCGGTGTGAAGACGGGTGAGGCGACCAAGCTTTATGCCCTGGGTGGTTACACCACCGAGCCGTGCGACCTGTGCGAAGGGTCCTGGCATCTGGGCGGCGGTGTGCAGCAAGGCATCGGCAACAAGCTGTTCGTCAAGGCTGAATACAAGCACAATTTTGAACACAACGGCCAGGCATCGTCGAACACGTTGCTGGGCGGCGTTGGCGTAAAGTTCTGATTGCGACCCAGTGCGGGAAGGGGCGGTCCGGCAACGGGCCGCCCTTTCCTTTTGTATCAGCCCCCGCGTGCCGCCACGCAAAAAGCGGCGATTAGCCCCGCATCCTTGACGCCGGGCGCGGTTTCGACGCCGGATGAGGTGTCGACCAGCGCCGTGCCGGTTGCCCTGATCGCCGCCGCGACATTGTCCGGCGTCAGTCCGCCGGCCAGCCCCCAGGGCAGGGCATGATTCCAGCCGGCCAGCAGCGACCAGTCAAAGGTCAGGCCCATCCCGCCCGGCAGCGCCCCCCTGGGGGTCTTGGCATCAAACAGGATCAGATCCGCCGCGCCAATGTAATCCCTGGCGCGCGCAACATCGCCGCTGCTTGCGATGGGCAGCGCTTTCCACACCGGCAGGCCAAAGCGCGTGCGCAATGCAGCGGCGCGTTCTGCGGTTTCGCTGCCGTGAAGCTGAAGCGCGTCAAGCGCCCCGGTTTCTACCCGCTGGGCAATGAAGCCATCGCTGGCATCAACAAACAGGCCGATGCGGCCGATTCTGCCCGCTGCGGCTCTGCCCAGGGCGGCAAGCGCATGGGTGGCGATGAAACGGGGCGATGGTTCGTGAAAATTGAAACCGACATGGCCGGCCCGCGCGGCAATCGCCGCGTCCAGCGCTGCGGCGCTGGTGATACCGCAAATCTTGATCAGCGCAGCGGACATGGCGCACCGGTTAGCGCGCCATGCCGCAAGGTCAAGGTTCTCAGGGGGCGAGTTCGAACTGCACCGCAACGTCAACGCTGGTTTCCACCTGACCCGGGGCAACGGGCGTGGCGGCGGAATCAGCCATAGCCGCCTTGGCGTACATCATCGGCACCGGCGGGGAATACCCGCCGCTTTCGCTGATCGAAACGATCCGCACCACGCGCAGCCCGGCAGCCTTGGCATAAAGCTGTGCGCGGGCGCGGGCCTTTGCCACGGCGGCGGTGCGCGCTTCATCCATCGCGGCATCGGCCGCATCAATCTGGAAGGTTGGACCGTTGACGTTGTTCGCTCCGGCACTGACCAGCGCGTCAATCACCGGCCCCAGGGTCTTGAGATCGCGCTGCCGCACGGTGACGGTATTGTTGGCCTGATAGCCGACAATGCGCGGTTCGCGCATCACCTGCCCGCTGGAGTCTGGCACTTGCTGGCCATAGATGGGGTTGAGGTTGATCGTGCTGGTCTGCACGTCTTTGTCCGCGATGCCGGCCTGTTTCAGCGCTGCGAACACGCGGGTCATGGCCGCGGCGTTGTTGCGCATGGCCTCTCCGGCGGTCTTGCCCTGGGTGGTCACGCCAGAGCTGAACACCGCCAGATCGGGCGCACGGGTGGATTTGCCGTCAGCAGAGATCGACAGCAGCGTGCTGCCGGCGGCAATCGCGGGGGCAAGTTGAGTTTGGGCCATGGCATTTCCCGAAGCAAGGCCGGCAAAGGCGATAGCGCCGGCGGCGATGAGCGTTTTGACAGTTTTCATCTATGGGCTCCTTCAATTCGTCGCACTAGTCACTCGGGCTGTCGCAGGGCTGAACAATCGATAGCTGGCGTTCCAGAACCTCCATCCGCAAATCCTCTCGCTCCATGCCGGGAAGCAAGCGGGATTCGCCGGTCAGGCCATATCCCTGCCGTTGATACCAGGCGATCAGCTCGCGGCGGGCGGCGATTACGGTCATTTCCATCCGCGCCGCACCGAAATGATCGCGCGCCGCAGCTTCCGCAGCGCCAACCAGCCGGCGGCCAAGTCCCCCGGCCTGAATCTGCGGATCGACTGCAAGCATACCCAGATAGCAAAGGTCAGCGGCAACCCGGGCGATGGTGACGGTGCCCAGCATCTGCCCATCCTGCGGCGCGACCAGCACAACCCGGTCAGGATCGGTAATCACGGCAAGCAGCTCATCCAGCGATGTGCGATCGGTTTCGATCAGGTCCGCTTCATGAGTCCAGCCCTGCCGCGCGCTATCCCCGCGATAGGCGCGTTCAACCAGCTGTCGCAGCGCCGGGGCATCGTTTGCCCGGGCCTGGCGAATTGCCGGACCGGGTGCGTTCACAGGGTCGCTTCGATCGCCCTGGCGGCGGCGACGGGGTCTTCCGCGCGGCTGATCGGGCGGCCCACCACCAGCACGCTGGCCCCGGCATCGCGCGCCGCGCGGGGGGTAACGGTGCGCTTTTGATCGGCGGTGATGCCATTGGCGGGGCGCAGGCCCGGAACTACGAAAAAGCCATCCTTCCAGCGGGCGTGAACCGCGCCAACCTCGTGCCCGGAACAAACGATGCCGTCCAGTCCGGCGCGGTGCGCCAGATCGGCCAGCCGCAGCGCCTGATCATGCGGGGAACCGCTTACCCCGGTTGCACTCATGTCGCGTTCGTCAAGGCTGGTCAGAACCGTTACCGCCACAACCTTGCAATGCTCCCCGGCGGCGGCCTTGGCATCCTCCATCATCGCCCGCCCGCCGGCGGCGTGAACGGTGACGATCGCCGGTTCAAGCACGTGGACCGCCTGCATTGCGCCAGCTACCGTGTTGGGAATGTCATGCAGTTTCAGGTCAAGAAACAGCGGCAGGCCAATCTTGGCAATTTCATGAACGCCGTGATGGCCGTGGGCATAGAAGAATTCCATACCCAGCTTCAGTCCGCCAACATGGCTGCGGACCTTGCGGGCAACGGCCTCGGCCGTTTCCAGCCGGGGAAAATCAAGCGCAAGATAGACGGGGTTGGTCATGACGTGGGCGATTGGGTTTCCGTGGCGGCTGCGTCAAGCTGGGTCGATGTTCCCACCATTGCAGGCTGGCTTACCGTTGCGGCACGCACGCTGTTTTCCAGCGCGTTGATCCGCCGGTTCGACCGCCATTTCGATCCCTGATGCAGCAGCCACATGGGCAAAAGGCCTAGCAGGAACGAAATGATCACCAGAACCGGCATCTTGGTTTCCAGAACCAGTCCTTCCCAGATCTTCACCTCAACCGTTTGCCAGTTGTTGAACGAAAACAGCAGCAGCGCAACGAGCAGCAGCACCCAAACGATCGTGCGGACGATTTGCATCGGCGTTCCCTCCCAACAGGCGGTGGTCAATCGGCGGCGATGCTATGCGCGACGCCTGCGCTGCGCAAGCTACTCCCCAAAGACGCGGGCGAAGATCGTGTCGATTGCCTTGAAATGATAGTCGAGATTGAATTTTTCTTCCAGTTGCGCGGGCGAAAGCGCGGCGGTGACCTCCGGATCGGCCTTGAGCAGATCAAGCAGGTTGAGCTGCCCGTCCGATTCCCACACCTTCNNACCTTCATCGCGTTGCGCTGGACCAGCCGGTAGGCCGCATCACGCTCAAGCCCCGCCTGAGTCAGGGCGAGCAGAACGCGCTGCGAATGGACCAGGCCGCCCATCTTGTTCAGGTTCTTCTCCATCCGCTCGGGATAGACCACCAGCTTGTCAACCACGCTGGTCAGCCGGGCCAGCGCGAAATCGAGCGTGATCGTTGCGTCGGGGCCGATGAAGCGTTCGACCGAGGAGTGCGAAATATCGCGCTCGTGCCACAGCGCGACGTTTTCCAGCGCCGGCGTCACGGCAGAGCGGACCATGCGGGCAAGGCCGGTAAGGTTCTCGGTCAGCACCGGATTGCGCTTGTGCGGCATGGCCGACGAACCCTTTTGCCCGGGCGAGAAGTATTCCTCCGCCTCCAGAACCTCGGTGCGTTGCAGGTGGCGGATCTCCACCGCCAGCCGTTCGATCGAACTGGCGATAACCCCCAGCGTGGCGAAGAACATTGCGTGGCGATCACGCGGGATGACCTGGGTTGAAACCGGCTCCGGGGTCAGGCCCAGCTTTTCGGCGACGTATTCCTCCACCGCCGGATCGATGTTGGCAAAAGTGCCGACCGCGCCGCTGATCGCGCAGGTGGCCACTTCGGCGCGGGCATTCTGTAGCCGCACCTTGCAGCGCGCGAATTCGGCATAGGCTTCGGCCAGTTTCTTGCCGAAAGTGGTCGGTTCGGCGTGGATGCCGTGGCTGCGGCCGATGGTCGGCGTAAATTTGTGCTCCATCGCCCGGCGCTTGATTGCAGCCAGCAGGGCGTCGAGGTCTTCGAGCAGGAGATCAGAGGCACGGGCAAGCTGGACGGCCAGCGTCGTGTCCAGCACGTCGCTGCTGGTCATGCCCTGGTGCATGAAGCGCGCCTCTGGCCCGACCTGCTGCGCCACCCAATCGAGAAAGGCGATCACGTCGTGCTTGGTCACCGCCTCGATCGCGTCGATCGCGGCAACATCGATCTGCGGGCTGGTCGCCCACCAGTCCCACAGCGCCTTGGCCCCGCTGGGCGGCACCACGCCCAGCTCCCCCAGCTTTTCGGTGGCATGGGCTTCGATCTCGAACCAGATGCGATAGCGCGCCTCCGGCTCCCAGATGGCGACCATCGCGGGGCGGGCGTAACGGGGGACCATGTTCGACTCCTTGGGCTGTCGACGGTGCCGCTAGGGGGAGGGGGCGGCAAAGGCAAGGGGAGAGGGCAAGAGCGGAGGGCAATAGAAGGGGGCGAAACCGGCGCTTGTGTCTCGACAGCGGCGCGATTTGGCGTCACCACCCGTGTCAGTGAATTCCCGATCAACTACCCGTCGTTCGTTCCTGGCCGCTGGCGCCATTCTGGCGCTGGCGCCGCGAAGCCTGCGCGCTCAGGAGAAACCGATGTTTGCTTCCCGCCGTCCGCCAGTGGCCCAGCGCCCGTTCGTCAGCACCGCGGTCGAGCGCGAGATTGACCGTGTCACCGCGCTGATTCGCGACCCGGAACTGGCGTGGATGTTCGGCAATTGCTTTCCCAATACGCTGGATACCACGGTCAGCCTGGGGACGGTTGACGGCAAAGACGATGCCTTTGTCATAACCGGGGACATTCCCTGCCTGTGGCTGCGCGATTCGGCGGCGCAGCTGCGGCCCTATCTGCATCTGGCGCAGGGGGACGAGGCATTGACCCGGCTGTTTCGCGGCCTGATCCGCCGCCATGCCCGCTGCGTGCTGATTGATCCCTATGCCAATGCCTTCATGAAAGATCCCGCCGCGCTTACCTCGCTCACCTGGTCGCGCACTGACAATACCGAGATGAAGCCCGGCGTGGCCGAACGGAAATGGGAAGTCGATTCGCTGTGCTATGTGCTGCGGCTTGCCCATGATTACTGGCGCGCGACCGGGGATGCACAGCCGTTCGACGCGACATGGGCCGCCGCCGCACGCACCATCGTCGCCACGTTCAGGCAGCAGCAGCGCAAGGATGGCCCCGGCCCCTATCGTTTCCAGCGCCGCAGCGATCAGCCGACCGAAACGACGCTGGCCGGAATCGGCGTGCCGACCCGCAAGACTGGACTGATCCACTCGGCATTTCGTCCGTCGGATGATGCCTGCACTTATCCGTGCAACATTCCCGGCAACCTGTTCGCGGTCAAAACCCTGCGCGAACTGGCGGAGGTGGCTGAGGCGGTCCTGCATGACGTTGCGCTGGCGGGCCAGGCTACGGCGCTGGCGGCAGAGGTTGAGGCGGCGGTCATGGCGCATGGCACCATGGTTCTGCCGGACGGGCGGCAGGTCTTTGCCTATGAAACGGACGGCTATGGCAATCATCTGTTTATGGATGATGCCAATGTGCCCTCGCTGCTCGGCCTTGCCTATCTGCACTGCCTGCCTGCTGACTATCCCCTGTGGCGGACGACCGCCGATGCGGTGTGGAGCGGGGCGAACCCATGGTTCTTCACCGGCAGCGCGGCTGAAGGAATCGGCGGCCCGCACATCGGCGAGGGGCAGATCTGGCCAATGTCGATCACCCTGCGCGCGCTTTCCAGCACTGATGATGCGGTGATTGCATCCAGCCTGAAAACCCTGCGCGCCACGCACGCCGGAACCGGCTTCATGCACGAAGCCTTCGACAAGAATGATCCGGCCCGGTTCACCCGCGCCTGGTTCGCCTGGGCCAACGGGCTGTTCGGGGAGCTGGTGGTAAAGGTAGCGAACGAACGGCCCCATTTGCTGGCGGCAGAATACAATCGGTGAACAAGCTGGTTCAGCGCCCGCGGCGAAGCCGTATTCAATCCCATATGCCGTTTCGCACTCCGTGGTACGGCGGGAAAAGCGCGCGGCACAACCCAGCCCCTTCGCGCGAACCAGCTTGTTACCATTGAAATGGCAAATCGCTTTCACCCACGGTGCTTCCTGCTGAATCGAACCGCCGTTCGATGATCCGGCCGATGCCTGCATCGTCCACCAGCACCACGGTCGAACAGCGTGTGCCATAGGCGGCGTTGCAGATGAACACGGGGGAAAATGCGTCTTCGGGATCAGACGATTCGGGCGTCTCGTCGCGCAGCGCGGTGAAAAGGTCTGCAACCGGGTGATCGGTATCCAGCCAGCCCGCCAACGCGGTTTCCAGCCGCGCGGTCTTGAACCAGCGATCACCCCGCGCGCCGTTGGACAGGCCGTGGATGCCCGGTTCCAGATCAAGCATCTGGGGCTGGGGGTGGTTGGAGACGAAACGCAGCCGGTCGCTGTCCGCGATCCAGAGGTTGAAAGGGTTCATCGTTTCGACTGCACGCGGTTCATTGCCGCGCAGCCAATCGGTCACCAGCGCACCGCGTGATGCCAGTTCCGGTTTCGGATAGCCGGGTGCCCGCAGGTTGGTGACCAGCCCGAAACGCCCCGCGCTTACCCCCAGCCAGGTTCCGCCGGCCAGCAAATCACGCCCGGCGATGATGCGTCCGTCGCTCCAGCGGGAAAGGGCGGCGGTGGGGCGGGTGTGGTATTCATCACGGTTGCCGATCGCAATCAGCTTCCAGCGCGGATGCGCTGCCCAGGCAATGGCGGCTACACACATGGCGCTTGGGGCCGGATTGGCGCGTGTGCCCGCATCATATCAACCCCTTCGCCTTCAGGCTGACGTGGCCTTCCTTGCCGATGATCACGTGATCGTGGACAGCTATCCCCAGCAGCCGTCCAGCCTCGGCAATGCGGTTGGTGATGTGGATGTCGGCCCGGCTGGGATCGGGCGAACCAGACGGGTGATTGTGGACCAGGATCAGCGCGCTGGCGCCCAGATCGAGCGCCTTCTTGACCACTTCGCGCGGATGGATTGCGGCTTCGTCGATTGAACCGTCCGTAACCAGATGGTCAAGGATAAGCCGGTTGCGCGTGTCGAGATAAAGCACCCGCACCCGCTCATGATTGAGGTGCGCCATGTCGATCGTCAGATAATCGATCAGCGCCTGCCATGATCCCAGCACCGGTTGTTCCTGAACGCCGGTACGGGCCAGCCGCCGCGCGGCAAGCGCCACGATCTTCAGCGCTGCCGCGCTGGTTTCGCCCATGCCGGGGTGGCGGACAAGCGCCTGCGGATCGGCGTTGAACACCCCCGCCAAAGAACCGAATCTGGCCAGCAGGCTTTTCGCAAGCGGCTTCACGTCGCGGCGCGGGATTGCAGTCATCATCAGGTATTCGATCAGTTCATGATCGCCCAGCGCCCCATCGCCCCCGGTCAGCAGGCGGCTGCGCAGACGGGCGCGGTGGCCGGCGCCATCATGCTGGTGTTGATGCGAATCTTCCGCCACTTCCGCTTCCCTGCCTGCCGCCTGTTCCTTGTCTTTCGCCCATTCCTTGCCTTTCACCGGGCAAGCGCGCAAGGGTGGGACCATGTCCGACAGCGGCGGTAAAGAAAATCTGGCGGAGGAAGAAGTCCCGGCGCGCCGGGTGCGTTTGCGCGCGCTGCCGGCAATCGGCGGGTTCATTGCCGCAGTGCTGGTTGCCGCGCTGGCGCTGGTATGGTTTCAGCGCGTGTGGATTGCCAACCGGGTCATCACCGCGCAG
The DNA here is from genome assembly GCA_018240895.1 of Pseudomonadota bacterium. Classification (GTDB taxonomy): domain Bacteria; phylum Pseudomonadota; class Alphaproteobacteria; order Sphingomonadales; family Sphingomonadaceae; genus Novosphingobium. The sequence continues at coordinate 40,881 of JAFEEX010000040.1, forward strand.
ATCAGCAGCCGCAACCTGCCGGCCACCTATACCATCGAATCGATCGGCACCCGCACACAGGTTCTGACCAACATCGTCATTGGCGATCCCGCCCGCCCGGACCTGACCGTGGAACGCGCGATCGTGAAAATCACGCCGCAACTCGGCCTGCCCACGCTCGACACCGTCACACTGATTCGCCCCCGGCTTTACGGGACTTACAAGGATGCCAGGGCCAGCTTCGGCAGTCTCGACCGGATTCTGTTCCAGCAGGCAACACCCAGCGGCGGGATTCCCGATCTTGACCTGTCCGTGGTTGATGGGCGGGGCCGACTGGATACCGATTTCGGTGTGGTCGGGATCAAGCTGGAAGGATCGGGCAATCTGCGCGGGGGGTTCTCCGGCGTGCTTGCCGCGGTCGCGCCGAAGCTGGCTGTAAGCGGCTGCGTGATGGACAAGGCTAGCGCTTATGGCACGGTGAAAGTTACCTCCGCACAGCCACGCTTTGCCGGCCCGCTGCGGTTTGACGCCCTGTCCTGCCCGGCACAGAAGATCGCGGCCCGGCGCGGCGCGATGGAATTGGCGGTGCGGTCCACCGAACGCTTTGACGGCATATCCGGCACTTACAACCTTGTAACCGGGCAGGCGGCGCAGGCGGCAAACCGCGCAACGCAGGTCAGCGCCAAGGGCGACTTCTCCTTCGCGAAGGGGGATCTGACCGCCAGCTATCGTCTGGCCGCCGCCGGCCTGACCACAGGCTATGGCGCGGCAGGTGAACTGACCGCTGAGGGGCTGGCGCGCAGTCATGACCGGCTGGCGCGGATCGAAACCGAAGGAACGCTGGCGGGATCGGGCATCCGTCCTGCACCGGCGCTGGATCAGGCATTGGCCGCGCTGGAAGCGGCGGGTGAGGGCAGCCTGCACGGACCGGTTGCTGCTCAAATCAGAACCGCGCTTGCCCGCGAAGGCAGGGATAGCCGTCTTGCCGCCACCTACAACTGGCGGCAGAGCGGGTCTGTCGGTACGCTGGTGGTGCCCCGCGCTGCGCTGCGCGGGACCAGCGGCGTGGATGTGATCGCCCTGTCACGCGTTCAGCTTACCACCGGGACGAAAGGCGGGCCACGGTTTGCCGGCAACCTGACAACGGGCGGAGCGGGCCTGCCCCGGATCGAGGGGCGGATAGAAGCGCAGGGCGATGGTTCGACATTGGGGCGTTTTGCCCTGGCCGAATATCGCGCCGGCGACAGCCGCATTGCCATACCCCATCTGGCGGTGGTCCAGCGCCGCGATGGAGAGATCGGCTTTGCCGGACAGGCGGCGTTATCCGGGATGTTGCCCGGCGGTCGGGCGGACAACCTTGTGGTTCCGGTCGATGGTTCGTGGTCGCAGCGGCGCGGATTTTCAGCCTGGCGCAAATGCACCCCGGTCCGCTTCGATCGGTTCGCGATCAGCAACCTCAGCCTGGACCGGCACCAGCTTGTGCTGTGCCCCGGTTCCGAAGGGGCGATCCTGCGCAGCGACGGGCGCGGCACCCGCTTTGCGGCAGGAACACCCTCGCTCAATCTGTCCGGCAAGCTGGGCACCACGCCGATCCGGTTGGGCAGCGGCGCGGTCGGCTTTGCCTGGCCCGGCGCGGTGACGGCCGCCGCGATCGATGTGGTGCTTGGCCCGCCGAGCGAACCAACCCTGCTGAAGGTCGCCAACCTGAAAGGCGTGCTGGGCGCGGCCAGCAGCGGCAGCTTTTCCGGCACCAATTTCAAGCTGGCCAAGGTGCCGCTTGACCTGTCCGAAGGGCAGGGACGCTGGACCTTTCGCGGCGGCGATCTGGCGCTGGACGGTGCCAGCTTCCGCCTTGAAGACCGCGAGGTGGATGACCGGTTCCGCCCGCTGATTGCCCGCGATGCCACCTTGCGGCTCCATTCGACCCGGTTTGATATCGGCGCGGTAATGCGCGAACCGCGAAGCGACCGTCCGGTGGTGGAAGCCGCAATTGTCCATGATCTTGATACCGGCACGGGCCATGCCGACTTGCTGGTTCCCGGCCTGGTGTTCGATCGCAAGATGCAGCCCGATACCCTCACCGCACTGGCGCTGGGGGTGATCGCCAATGCCGAGGGCACGGTGTCCGGAACCGGAAGGGTCGACTGGAACGAAACGGCGATCACCAGCACGGGCCGGTTCACGACTGACGGGCTGGATTTCGCCGCGGCCTTCGGCCCGGTCAAGGGCGCATCAGGCACGGTGGTTTTCACGGACCTGCTTGGTCTGGTGACCGCGCCCAATCAGCATCTGAAGATCGCCTCGATCAATCCGGGAATAGAGGCGACCGACGGGGACGTTTCTTTCAAGCTTGAGCCCGATCGCCTGCTGGTGGTGAACGGGGCCACCTGGCCGTTCCTAGATGGGCAGATGCAGCTCAAACCCAGCCGCATGGTGCTGGGTGCATCGGAAGTGCGGCGCTTCACGCTGCACGTCACCGGGATTGAGGCGGCGCGCTTTATCGAACGGATGGGGATGGCCAACCTTTCGGCGCACGGGCTGTTCGATGGTGATTTGCCGCTGGTGTTCGATGCCGATGGCGGGCGGATCGAAGGGGGAATGCTGATCTCGCGCCCGCCGGGGGGCAATGTCTCCTATGTCGGCGCGCTGACTTACAAGGACATGGGCGCGATCACCAATTTCGCATTCCAGGCGCTGCGCTCGATCGATTACCGGCGGATGCAGATCGCCATGGATGGCCAGCTTGAGGGGGAAATTGTTACCCGCGTCCGCTTTGACGGGGTGACTCAGGGACGGGGGGCCAAGCGCAATTTCGTCACCCGGCGCTTCGCCAATTTGCCGATCCAGTTCAACGTCAACGTCCGCGCACCGTTCCAGAAGCTGGTGGGCACCTTCCGCTCGCTTTATGACACCAGCGCGCTGCGTGATCCGCGTGAGCTTGGCCTGGTCGGCAAGGATGGAAAGCCCGTCAGCCCCTCCGTCAGCCCCTCCGCCAGCCCAGCGGCACCGACCGTTCCGAATCAGAAAACACCCGATATTCAGCCTTCAGACAGCAGGAACAAGCCATGATACGCCAGGAATTGACCAAGTACGGCTGGCTTGCGACAACCGGCCCCATGCAGGGGACCACACCGGAAATCGCAATCGCCAGAGGCGGCTTGACCCGGCGGCGCGTTTTTCGAAAGAAGGCGTGGGCGCTGGGGGTGTTGGCGGGCGGCGTGATGACGCTTGGCGGATGTGTCTCGGTCAATGCGCCGGACAAGCCAATCGTGATCGAGCTGAACATCAACATCAAGCAAGAGGTTATCTATCGTCTCGCGGCGGACGCCGGGAACACGATTGAACAGAACAAAGATATTTTCTGATGGAGTACGCGACCATGAACGCCCGTATCAACCGGACTGAACACCGCCCGTTGGCGCTTGCCGCCGGCGGGGCCGTGCTGGCGCTGTTGATCGCTGCGGCCCCGGCCTCGGCCCAGAGCCGCGATCCGGCCTATGCCGCCGCGCGCGCCTCTGGCCAGGTGGGTGAAAAGGCCGATGGCTATCTGGGCTTTCCCACCGCGCCCAGCGCCGAAGTGCGCCACATGGCGGAAGACATCAACATCAAGCGCAAGGCCGTCTATGCCGAAAAGGCCCAGGCGGCGAGCGCCACGGTGGAGGAATACGCCTTCACCTCCGGCTGCCTGGCAATCGCCCGCACCGCGCCGGGCGAAAAGTACCAGGGACCGGACGGTTCATGGCTGACCCGTGGTGCCGGCGCCCCCCAACGCGACAGCCGCTGCCCGTAAGGGGATCGCGCAACGTATCGCCACGCGCAGCCTGCGCTGGCTTGCCAAATCAGTCCGATATTCGCCCGGTGCCGCTGATGCGCGGCCCTTGTAGCGGTTGACTCGGGGGACGGGGCTGCTAAGGGGGCGGCGCCTTCGGCAGGCAGCCGTTGCCCGCGCCCTTTGTTCCCGCTAGGAGCATGGCATGAGCGACGAGCGGCAAGCCCAAGAACCCATCGGCGAGGATGCGCGAATCGACGCGCTCGAAGCGCGGCTGAAAGCCGCACGCGAGCGGGAAGAGGAACGCAACAAACCGAGCGAGTCCACCGTTGAATCCGATGCGAGTTATCGTTTGGGAAACAAGGTGCTCGCCGAATTGCTGGGGGGAATTGGGGGTGGAGCGTTCATCGGCTGGGTCATTGACCGTTTTGCCGGAACCACGCCCTGGGGTCTGTTGGTTGTGATGGCCCTTGGGATCATCGTCTCCTTCAGGAACATCATCCGGATGTCTAAGCCGACCAAATAGGTCCGGCGTTCTGACATCGACCTGAGTGAAGAGGCACGTCGCGTGGCAGCCGAGCAGGCAAAAGTCGATCCGATGCACCAGTTCACGATCGAGCCGTTGTTCGGCACCGGTCACTGGGAGATCGCGGGCTACAATATCGCCTTCACCAATTCCGCGCTGTGGATGGCGATCGCCACCCTGGCCCTGCTGATCTTCGTCTGGGGCGGCCTGAAGCGTGAATTGGTGCCGGGGCGCTGGCAGATGGCGGTTGAAGGCTTTACCGGCTTTATCGACAACCTGCTGGCCGCCAATGTTGGCCCCGCCGGCAAGAAGTATGTGCCTTACATCTTCTCGCTGTTCATGTTCATCCTGTTCGCCAATATGCTTGGCCTGCTGCCGCTGGCCTTGTTTGGCGTCCATCCGTTCACGCCGACCAGTCACTTCACCGTAACCGGGTTCCTTGCGATCCTGTCGTTCACGATCGTTCTGGCCGTAGGGTTCTGGCGTCACGGTTTTCATTTCTTCAGCCTGTTCGTGCCGCATGGCACGCCGTGGTGGCTGATGTGGCTGATCCCCTTTATCGAACTGGTCTCGTTCCTGGTTCGCCCGTTCAGCCTTGCGCTGCGACTGTTCGTGGCGATGATGGCCGGCCACGTCCTGCTGGAAGTGCTGTCCAGCTTCGTCATCGGCAGCGCCAATTCCGGCCCGCTGTGGGGCGGGATCGTTGGCATACCCAGTTTCATCCTGATGATTGCGATCTGCGCGCTTGAGCTGCTGGTTGCGGGCATTCAGGCCTACGTCTTCGCGCTGTTGACATCGCTGTATCTCAACGACGCAGAGAACCTTCACTAAGTTTTTCAATCAACCACACGAATTTACGAGAAAGAGGAGTTTTGACATGGAACCTGCAAGCGCCAAGCTGATCGGTGCTGGTCTCGCTGCCATCGGCGCCGGCATGGCCGCCATCGGCGTGGGCAACGTCTTTGGTTCGTTCCTTGAAAGCGCGCTGCGCAACCCCGGCGCTGCCGACGGTCAGCAGGGCCGCCTGTTCATCGGCTTTGCCGCCGCCGAACTTCTGGGCCTGCTCTCGTTCGTCGTCGCGATGATCCTGATCTTCGTGGCCTGAGGCCGCGCAAGATCACGCATTGCTTGATCGGCCGGTTCCCGCCCGTGAACGGGCGGGACCAGGCTGACAGAACCGCCAGATCCAAATCGGAAATCCGATGCCTCAAATCTCGCAGCTTGCCGCAACCTACAGCAGCCAGGTCTTCTGGACGCTGATTTTCTTCGGCTTCGTATTCTTCGTCATAGGCCGGGGCATGGTGCCCAAGGTCATGGCGACGGTCGATGCGCGTGAAAAGCAGGTCGCGGGTGACCTTGCCGCTGCCGATGCGGCGCGGTCTGCCGCCGATGCGGAAGAAGAAGCCTGGCGCGTTCAGGAAAACGCCCGCCGCGCTGAGGCGCAGGGCGTGATTGCCAAGGCAAAGGCCGATGCCGCCACCGCCAGCGAATCGCGGCTGGCTGACGCTGGCGGGCGCGTTGACGCCCGCTTGGCCGAGGCTGATGCCCGCATCGCCAAGGCCCATGAAGGTGCTCTGGCTGAGATTGAGAAGGTCGCCCGTGACGCCGCTGGCGATATCGTCTCGCGGGTCGCCGGTCTCAAGGTCGATGCCAAGCTTGCCGAAGCCGCAGTGAAGGAGGCGCTCCATGGCTGATTTCAGCTTGTTGACTGCCGCCGTCGAACACGGTGCGGAACACGCCGAGCCTGCCGCGTTCGGACTCAATCCGGGGATGTGGGTGGCCTTGTCGATGGCGACCCTGCTGGGCATTCTGATCTGGAAGAAGATTCCGGGCAAGATTACCTCGGGCCTCGATTCCTCGATCGCCGAGATCAAGAAGCAGCTTGATGAAGCGAAGTTGCTCCGCGCCGAGGCAGAGGCGCTGCGCAAGGAATATGCTGACAAGATCGCCAATGCCGAAAAGGACGCCGCATCGATGCTCGATCATGCGCGGCATGAGGCTGAAGGCATCATCGCCAAGGCTGAGAGCGACACCACCGCGCTGATCGCCCGCCGCGAAAAGATGGCGGAAGACAAGATTGCCGCTGCTGAACGCGGTGCGGTTGAAGCGCTGCGGGCCAAGGCTGCCGAAGCCGCGACAACGGCCGCGGGCAAGTTGATTGCCGCCAAGCATGACGCTGCTGCGGACAAGGCGCTGGTCGATCAGGCGATTGCCGGGATCTGACCCCATTTGACGAGTTGGAGAGGGGAAGGGCGGCCAGCGAGCCGCCCTTTTCCGTTGACCGGGGCGGGACCGGATTCAAGGCTCCAGCACGATCTTGCCGATAATCTCGCGCCGCGCCATCGCTTCAAACGCTTCGCGCCAGCGCTCCAGCGGCAGTATGCGGTCGATATGGGGGTGGAGCTTGCCCTGCGCTGCCAGCGCCAGCATTCCGTCACGGATCGCGCGGCCGCGTTCAGGGAAACGCCGGGCATATTCGCCGGCGCGCACACCGACGATGGAGAACCCCTTGATCAAGGGGATATTGGTTGAAACCTGGGCGATCCGCCCGCCGGCAAAGCCCACCACCAGCAGTTTGCCGCCAAAGGCGACGCAGCGG
>JAFEEX010000041.1 GCA_018240895.1 Pseudomonadota bacterium
CGATCACGGTCGCGCCGACGAAGGTCTTGAGCGTGCCCTTGACCTCGCTGGTCAGGCTTCCCGGATCGACCTTCAATTCCTTAATCACGAAGGCTTGCGTCACGTCCGAACCGCGCTGCTCCTCGACGATTCTAATCAGCTCGCCCTTGAGCGTGCCATTGGCGGCAGGATCGGCGAGCTCGAGGATCTGGCTCATCCAGTAGTCGAGCCCTTCGGGGCTGCGGTTGAGCAGCAGCAGCGCGGCGTCGCGGGTGACGAATTCGAGATACTGGGCGCTGACTCCGGCGCTCGACACAGTGAGCGGCGCGCGGGTCGTCGGGACCAGCAGCACTTCGCGGTCGCGGGTCGCGGCGAAGCCGCCGGCGACGACCAGGGCGACCGCGAGCCCGGCACTGGTCAGCGCGAACAGGTTGCGCTGCCTGAGTAGGACCTGGCTGCGTTCATGGGAAATCTGGACAAGCATGGTTGTGTCTCCCCTCAGCCGGCGAGCAGCCGGCAATGGGAGGGCGGGGTCACTTTGAGACCGGTGAGACCTGCGGGCAGGTGCCAATAGGCGGCATGGATTACCCAGGCCCAACTGCGGCCTGCTTTGGCCTTGCGGAGCGCAAACCAGGAAGCAGCGGCAAGGGCGATGCCGACAAAGACGTGCTGTGCGAGGATCCCCCAGGTGAAGGGGACGATCATCCCGGCAAACTCGTCGACGGTCCAGAAGCCGATCAGCTCCGGGTCATCGAGCCGCCGGGGAATGATGTACCGGTCGCTCATGTGTTCCGCCCTCCCTGGCTTTGCCGGTCAGATGACCGCGGTGACGACCGAGGTGACGATCGGCACGCCGGTCCCGACGCCGATGCCGACCCCGACCGGGACCGCGATCTGCGCGAGGGTGAAGCGGCCCGAAGCGAGCCCGATCAGGCCGCCGGCGAGGCTGAGCACGGTGATGATCTTGCCGCCCGAGCCTTCGAGGAAGTCGGTGAACTTCTGCAGGGCGGGGGCGAAGGTCGTGTCGGCACCGGCATAGGCGGCGCTGGCAGCCAGGGCGCCGATCGCGACCGGCAGGGCCAGGCTGGCGAGCTTGCCGAGGCGGGTGCCGCGGCGGATCGAGGGGAGGGCAGTGGCATTCATGGGGACTATTCTCCGTCTGGTGGCACAGCGGATGTTCGCTGTACGTTCTTGGTGCGGAGAAGTTTGGCTGTAGGAAATGGTAAGAAGCGAAATCGCGGTGGCCGAGGCTATCCTGGCCAGCAAATTTGATCTGGTGAGCGTCGTTTGCGGGGCTTTTCCGCTGCTATGAGAATAGCCTGCTGCTCTGATGCGGACGCGCTCCGCTTCATTGCGGATTTGCTCCGCTCGGAAGCGGACCAATCGATTCGTTCGGAGCGAAGGAAATCCTATATGTTCTTTTTATGTTCTTTTCACTTTCCTACAGCATTGGACTCGCGATAGCTCGACGACAATTGGTTCGAATCGAGGTCCGATCATGGATGCAGGACAACCCAGTCTCCATTTGCGCATTGCTCGTCTGCTGACCCTTGCGGTTCGCGAGAGCGGTCTGTCGACGGCGCAAATTGCGCGCAAGGCCGAACTGAAGTGGGACACGGTCAGGCGAACTCTGGACGGCAAGCGTGCCGCCACGATTCCGGAAATTGTTGCGATCCTGGCGGCCGCGGGTTTTCCCGGCGACGAGACCCTAAGGCTTACGCTGTTGCTGGGCGAAGACTTTGCCTTGAATCGAGCGGGCAGTGACGTCGCAAAGTTTCTCGGTGAGTTCCTGCAACAGGCTCCCATCGAAATTGTGGCGCAGCTGGGTGATGACGTCGACGAGCTGCGTCCTCGCTGGGCAAATGGCACGGCTAAGATGTTGGCCAGAACCCTTTCACAACACGTTGCAGAGCTGAACCGTCGGGGTGACGCGATCGGCGATCGCATACCCCATGAAGCGCCCAAGCACTGAGCGGTGCGAGGTTAGGCCCTTACCAGATTGGTTCGGTAGAAATGCTATGACTATCCAGGAACTCCTTACCTGCCAGGAAGTGATGCAGCTGACAGGGATTCGTAGCCGCACGACGATCTGGAGGCGTGTCCAGCGAGGATCTTTTCCAGCCCCACTGGATTTTGGTTTTGGCCGCCTGCGGTGGAAGGCGGAAGACATTTCAGAGTGGGTCAATTCGCTACCTAAAAGGCGCTACTGACGGAAACCCGCCGAGGCACGTCCCGGCGCCATTTCCCGGGCGACACATCCGTCTCCGCTAAGCTTTGCTGACGTTGCCCCGCCCAACGACGAGTGGCGCAGTCTTGCCCTTGAGGGGCGCCCTGCAGGTTCCCTTTTGCCTGCCTCAAGGCCGCGCGACAAAAGTTCCATCGTTGCAAAGCGTTTAATCTGGATGCGCCTTGTTCCGTCTGGTTGCACCACCAGTGCACCACCAGCGCAACTCTGGATCGATTTGGGCGGTGAAAAATTCCGCTAAGTTATTGAAAAATTGGTCGGGACGAGAGGATTCGAACCTCCGACCCCCACACCCCCAGTGTGATGCGCTACCAGGCTGCGCTACGTCCCGACCGGTCCCCGGGAATCCGCGTGGGGGCGGATCGGGGAAGCGCGCCTATAGGCAGGGCGTGGCGGCTTGGCAAGCGGGTGTGACGGCTTCGCTTGCCCTTGAATCCCCGGGGGGCAACGCCATTTGCCAGGCGTGCCGGTTGCGGTGGGGGAAGGGCGCGCGCGTTGCCATGCCCCGGCTTTACTGCTAGGCGCGCGCAATTCTGCCGTCCGCTTCGCGGGCATATCCACATTTCCAAGGCGATTTTGTACTGTCATGAGCAGCCCGACACTTTCCATTCTTGCCTCGGCCGCCGCCGCGGGATCGCCGCCCGCCTGGACAAGCGGCGTGCTGTTGGCCGGTATGTTTGCGATCTTCTGGTTCTTGATTCTGCGTCCGCAGATGAAGCGGCAGAAGGATCTCCAGGCCAAGATCGATAAACTAAAAAAGGGCGATCAGGTGCTGACAGCAGGGGGCCTGCTGGGCAAGGTGGTCAAGGTTGACGAGCATTATGTCGACATTGACCTTGGCCCCAATATGCGGGTGAAGGCGCTGCGATCGACGATTGCCGACATCGTGCCGCCGCCCGGCAGCACCCCCGCCAACGACTGACCCCGGCCAGAAGCGAAAGCGATTCGATGCTTGATTTTCCCCGCTGGAAGCAGGTCTGGCTCTGGGCGGTAACGCTGGTGCTGGCGGCTGCCGCGCTTCCCTCAATCTTCTCGGTCGCTGGCCTGCCGTGGCCATCGGCCTTGCCCAGTCCCAAGGTCAATCTTGGGCTTGACCTGGCCGGCGGCAGCCACCTGCTGCTTGAGGCTGATCCCGAACAGGTCAAGCGCCAGCGGCTCGATTCGATGGAAGAGGAAGTGCGCAACCGGCTGAAGGCGGCCGATCCGCAAATCCAGATTGGCGACATTTCAACTGCCGATGGAACCGTCAGCTTCATCCTGGCCGATCCCACCCGGGTTGATGCCGCGCGCGAACAGCTTCAGACGCTGACCCGCGGTGCGGGGATGAGCGGGCAGCGCGACTGGGATTTGCAGGTGGTTGATGGCAACCGCATTGTCATGACGCCGACCCAGGCCGGCATCGATCAGGCCGTTACCCAGGCGATGCAGACCGCGACCGAAGTGGTGCGCAAGCGGATCGATTCGCTCGGCACGCGTGAGCCGACGATCATCCGCCAGGGCAATGACCGGATCGTGGTGCAGGTGCCGGGGCTGAAAGATCCGACCGCGCTGAAAAACCTGCTGGGCCAGACCGCGAAACTGGAATTCAAACTGGTTGATACCAACGCGCTGCCCAGTGATTTGCAGCAGGGCATTGTCCCGCCGGGCGATGAACTGGTGCCTTATCAGGACACGGCCCGGTTCGGCACGGTGCCGATCGCCGTGAAACGGCTGGGCGGGATCAAGGGTGATCAGCTTTCCAATGCCCAGCCGGGCAATGATGATCGCAACAACCAGCCGATCGTTTCGATCACCTTCGATCAGCAGGGCGGGGCGAAATTCGCCAAGCTGACGACCGAGAACGTCAAGAAGCCGTTCGCGATCATCCTGGATGGCAAGGTGCTGTCCGCCCCGGTGATCGAGGAACCGATCATTGGCGGCACCGCCCGGATTTCAGGAAGTTTTACCGCGGAAAGCGCCAATCAGCTGGCGATTGCCCTGCGTTCTGGCGCATTGCCGGTTGACCTGAAAGTGGTGGAGGAACGCTCGGTCGGGCCGGACCTGGGGGCGGATTCGATCCACAAGGGCATGGTGGCCATGGGAGTGGGCACCCTGGCCGTGGTTCTGCTGATCTTCTTCACCTATGGCCGATTTGGGGCCTATGCCGATCTGGCGCTGGTGTTCAACGTGATGATGATCCTGGGGGTCATGGCGATCCTTGGCACCACGCTGACCCTGCCGGGGATTGCCGGTTTCGTGCTGACGATCGGCGCAGCGGTGGACGCCAACGTGCTGATCAACGAACGTATCCGTGAGGAACGCAAGCGGGGACGGCGCGTGGTTCAGGCGGTGGAATTCGGTTACAAGGAAGCCAGTCGCGCGATTTTTGACGCCAACATCACCAACATCATCGCCGCGGCGCTGATGTTCATCTTCGGCTCCGGCCCGGTCAAGGGTTTCGCGGTGGTGCTGGTGATCGGCATCGTCACATCGGTCTTTACCGCCGTTACACTGACCCGGATGTGGGTCGCGGGCTGGCTGCGCCGGGCGCGGCCGCAAGATCTGCATATTTAAGGGCCGCTGCCATGCGCTTGCTCAAACTTGTTCCCGATGACACCAACATCCACTTCCTGAAGTGGCGGGTGCCGTTTTTTGTCGTTTCGATCTTTCTGATCCTTGCCTCCTGGGGCGCGGTGCTGACCATGGGGCTCAACCTGGGGGTTGATTTCATCGGCGGCCAGATGATCCGCGTTACTTTCACGCAAAGCGCTGAAGCGCCCGTGGCGCAGCTTCGCGGCGAGGTGGAGAAGCTGGGCTATGGCGAGCCGACCATCCAGCGCTTCGGCCAGCCCAATCAGGTTTCGATCCGGATGAAGCTGCCGCATGGTTCGGAAAGCGATGCCGGCAAATCCGAAGCCATGGCCAAAACCATCACCGCTGCAATTCAGAAGGCGCATCCCGATGCCCGGGTTGACGGTGTGGATTCGGTTTCAGGCAAGGTTTCCGGCGAGTTGTTCCGCACCGGAATGCTGGCGCTGGGCCTGGCGATGATTGCGATTTCGATTTACATCTGGCTGCGCTTCGAATGGCAATTCGGCGTTGGCGCGCTGTTTTCGCTGTTCCACGACGTGTCGCTGACACTGGGGATGTTCGCCATCACCCAGATGGAATTTGACCTGAATATCGTGGCCGCGATCCTGACGCTGATCGGTTATTCGCTGAACGATACGATCGTGGTTTATGACCGGGTGCGTGAGAACCTGAAGAAGTTCCGCCGGATGCCGCTGCCCGAATTGCTTGACCTGTCGGTCAACGAAACGCTGGCGCGCACGGTGATGACTTCGCTGACCATGCTGATCACGCTGACGGCGCTGTTGCTGCTTGGCCCCAAGGTGATCTTCGGTTTTACCGCGGCGATCACGCTGGGCATCTTTGTCGGCACCTATAGCTCGATCTATATGGCGGCGCCGATCCTGGTCTGGCTGAAGGTTACGTCAAACAGCTTCGTGCCGACCGAAACAGCGCTGGAAAAGCAGGAACGCCTGGCGCGCGAAGGGCGTTAGGCCTTTCGCGCCAGCCGCTGCCAGTGGGAAACCAGGGCATCGGCATTGGCGTCCCAACTGAAGCCGGCCACTGCCGCGCGCACTGTTTCGCGCGGAGCGGGGCGGGCCAGCAGATCGTTGATGGCTGAGGCGATCGCAGACGGATCGCGCGGAACCAGCCGCCCCCAGGCCGGATCGGTGATCAGTTCCTGCGCGCCGGGGATCGGCGTGGTCACCACCGGCGTTCCGCAGGCCAAGGCCTCTACCCAGGCATTGGCAAGCCCTTCGCTGGCGGTGGGCAGGACGAAGACATCCGCGGCGTTGAGCACGACCGGCAAGTCACCGTGCGGCACTGCGCCAAGGAAGTGAACCCGCTCTGCCAGGCCCATTCGCTCGGCCAGGCTTTTCAGTGCATTTTCATCCTCACCCTTACCGGCCAGGATCAGGATAGCATCCGGCACCTGCGCCAGCGCCTCGATCGCGAACCGCTGGCCCTTGCGCGGGATCAGCGCGCCGACGCAGGCCAGCACCCTGGCATCGCGCGGCAGGCCAAGCTGATCGCGGCACAGCCGGCGGTCATAGGGGCGGAACAGGTCGGCGTTGAGCCCGGTGCGGTGGATTGTGATCCGTTCTCGTGGCATCCCCAGTGCCGCCATGTCATCGGCCAGCCCCTGCGACACCGCCAGCAGGCCGTCCGCAGCGCATCCCGCCGCCAGGATCTGTTTGCGGGTGGCGGGGGCAGCACCCCAGTGGTGAATATCCGCGCCGCGCGCCTTGATTGAAACCGGCAGGCCCAGCGCCCGGGCGATTGCCACTGCCGCCGGACCATCGGGGTAAAAGAACTGCGCGTCGATTACGTCAAACGGTGCTTCGGCGTGGAGCGCTTTCGCCAGTGGCAGGACGGCGCGCGCCTCTGCCCGGGCATTGCGGTGTGCGCCGATGCCGGGGATCAGGGTAAAGCGCGGCCGGTGCACCGTCACCCCGCCGCGCTGCTCCACCTGTGGCAGGCGGGTAAGCTCGCGGTAGCGGGGGTGAAGCGAGAGCGGGAGGGGCGGAATGCCCAGCGGGCTAACCATCACCAGATCGACATCGCCGCGCTTCGCCACCGCCTGCATCTGCCGCTCAACAAACACGCCAAAGTTGGGGGCGATGTCTGTCGGGTAAAGCGTGGATAGGGACAGAACCCTCAGGCGGCTCACAGCGGGCGCACCAGCATTTCGGCAACGGCAAGCCAGGCCGGGTTTTCCACCACGATCTGGCGGTGCCCCGGATCGGGCGGCAGGATCGCAACGCGGCTGGCGTCACGATCAATCATCCGGCCGAAGGCGAAGCGCCCGGCGGATCGCGGCGCCAGGATATCGCGGTTGAGCAGGCGGCCGAAATCCTGCGACTCCACCCGGCGCAGCCAGACCTGATCGCCGGCGCGGTACTGGCCCGCCGGTGCCTCAATCATCAGGGCCTGCAGCGCGCCGTCACCGCCAAGCGCGCTCGGCAAGATTGCCTCTCGCGGAATAGTCAGCGCCTCGGCCCCTTCGGCGGTCAGGCGGGCAACGTACATCGGGTGATCCGCCGCCTCACCGCGAACCAGCAGTTCGGGTTCGACTTCCAGCGCGACGGCGATGCGGTTCATCCAGGTAAGCGACAATTGCCGCGTGCCGGTTTCAAGCCGCCCGATCGTCTGCGCGGTGGTGGCGGGCATACAGCGCGCGGCAACATCGGCCAGGGTCAGGCCCTTTTCACGGCGGATGGCGCGGATGCGGTTGATCATGGGAAAGCCCTTGTAACCAGATTGGTTTCAGCTTTCCTACAATAGGGCGCATTTGGCAAGTCCTGCCCGACTCACCAGCGAAAGGGACGGCGATGCAGCGCAGATTGGCGGAACGCGAATTGACCAGCGAGGGGCCGGGCGGCATTGCCCCGGCAAAGGGGCGGCGCAGTGTCACGGTCAACCTGGCGGAAAGCCCGCTGTCGTGGCTTCACGCGCGCGGCCATTTGAGCGACGCGCAATTTGCCGCCGGAGAATGCCTGCGCCGCGATTTTGAGGCGGCACAGATCATGCCGGGCGTGACGATGCGGTGGGATCCGGTGCGGGTGCAGGGCGGCCCGGTGGACAGGCAGCTAAACCCGACCGAACGCCAGATCGCAGCCAAGGCGCGGTTTGACGGCGCGGTTGGCGCAGCCGGGCCGGGCCTGTCAGACGTGTTGTGGCGGGTGGTCTGCGCCGGGGAAACATTGCCCGATGCAGAGCGGGTGCTGGCCTGGCCGGTGCGCAGCGGCAAACTGGTGCTCAGGCTGGCGCTGGACCGGGTGGCGGGGTTTTACCGGATCGGCTGAAGCACCGGGCTGGCGGCTTTGCCCCTATCCCTCGACCATCTCCGCCAGTTCCAGCCAGCGCTCCTCCGCCGCGTCCTTTTCTGCGCGCGCGGTTTCAACCGCCTTGGTCAGCGCGGCGAATTTCGCCGGTTCCTTGGTGTAAAGCGCGGGATCGTGAAGCGCCGCTTCGTCGCGGGCGATCTGGGCCAGCAAATCGTCTATCCGCTGCGGCAACAGGTCATAGTCACGCTGATCCTTGTAGGATAGCTTGGCCTTGCGCCGCGGCTGGGGCGGGGACGGTGCCGCCGTTTCGGCAGCGGCCTTGACCGTCTTGACCGGGGCCGCGCATTTGGTCCGCTGCTTTTCCCAGTCGGCATAGCCGCCCGCGATCACGTCCACCTTGCCGCTGCCGTCCAGCCCCAGTGTCACCGTAACCGTGCGGTCCAGAAAGTCGCGGTCGTGGCTGACGATCAGCACGGTGCCGTCATAATCGGCAATCACTTCCTGCAACAGGTCAAGCGTTTCAAGGTCAAGGTCGTTGGTCGGCTCGTCCAGCACCAGCAGGTTTGATTTGCGGGCAAATTCCCGGGCCAACAACAGGCGGCTGCGTTCACCGCCTGAAAGCGTGCCGACCCGGGCATCAACCAGCCCCGGATCGAACAGAAAATCCTTGAGATAGCCCTGAATGTGCTTTCGCACCCCGCGCACGTCAATCCAGTCGCCGCCTTCCGCCAGCACATCGCGTACCCGCTTTTCAGGGCTGAGCAGGCTGCGCTGCTGATCGATCATCACCCCGTGAAGCGTGCGGGCCAGGGTGACCGAACCCGCATCCGGTTCCAGTTCCCCGGTCAGCAGCTTCAGCAGCGTGGTCTTGCCAGAGCCATTGGCCCCGACCAGACCAATCCGGTCACCGCGCTGGATGCGCAGGGAAAAGTCCTTGATGATCGTGCGGTCATCAAATTTCTTGGTGATCTTGTCGGCAACGATCACCGCCTTGGTCTTCACATCATCGACCGCCAGCTTCATCTTGGCCGCGCCTTGCGGGCCGAGCATGGCCGCGCGTTGGGCACGCATTTCCCAGAGCTTTTCCAACCGGCCCTGGTTGCGCTTGCGCCGGGCGGTAACCCCGCGTTCCAGCCAATGCGCCTCAATCTTCAGCTTGGCGTCCAGCTTGTCAGCAGCGCGCGCTTCCTCGGCATAGACCTGTTCCATCCACGCCTCGTACCCGCCGAAGCCGATTTCCTTGCGGCGCAGGCTGCCCCGGTCAAGCCACAGCGTGGCCCGGGTCAGCCGCTCCAGAAAGGTCCGGTCGTGGCTGATCACCACGAAGGCGCCGGTATAGCGTTGCAGCCAGGCTTCCAGCCAATCGATCGCGGCCAGATCAAGGTGGTTGGTCGGCTCGTCCAGCAGCAGCAGGTCGGGATCGCTGGCCAGTGCGCGGGCCAGCGCAGCACGGCGGCGTTCCCCGCCGCTGGCGCTGCCTGCCGCGCGGCCAAGATCGATCCCAAGCTGATCGGCAATCGCCTCAACCTCGTGCCGGGGCGGGGCATCACTGCCATGCAGGGCGAAATCCATCAGGGTGGCATGGCCGGTGAAGAACGGATCCTGCTCCAGCGTGACGATCCTGGTGCCGGGCTGGATTGATCGTTTGCCCTTGTCCGCCTCTATCTCGCCCGAGATCAGCTTGAGCAGGGTGGTCTTGCCCGCGCCGTTCCTGCCGATCAGCGCCAGCCGGTCACGCGGGGCGATGGCCAGGTCAAGGTCGCGGAACAGCCAGCCCGATCCTTGCTGCAGGCTGAGTTCTTCCCAGGAAAGGATCGGTGCAACGGCCATGGTCCGCGCCGCCTATAGCCAGCGCCGCGCGTTGACAAGGCGCGGCAGCCGGGTGAGAGGTGCGCGATGCGTACTGTATGGCTTAATGGTGAGTTCCTGCCCGAAACCGAGGCAAAGGTTTCAATCTTCGATCGCGCGCTGCTGTTCGGCCAGGGGGTTTATGAAGTGTCGCCGGTGCTGGATGGGCATTTCTGCAACTGGGCGCATCATGCCGCGCGGCTGGAACGATCAAAGGCGGCGGCGCGGATTGCGGATGACACTGACTGGCCGGCGGTGCTGAGTGAACTAATCACCCGCAACGACCTGGTTGAAGGGCGTGTCTATCTGCAGATCACCGGCGGTGCGCCGGCTGACCGCGATTTCCTGTCCCCGGTGCCGCCCCCCCCGCCAACCCGGCTGGCCTTTACCCAGGCGGCTTCGCTGATCGCCAATCCGGCGGCGCAAACCGGACTGAAGGTGATGCTCGCCCCCGATGGCCGCTGGGCGCTGCGATCGGCCAAAACCACGCAGTTGCTCTATTCCGTGATCGCCAAGGAAACCGCGCGCGAGGCCGGCTATGACGACGCCTGGTTCGTTGAGGACGGGGTGATTACCGAGCAGACCAGCGCCAACGCTCATATCATCGATTCACGCGGCGTGCTGGTTTCGCACCCGGTTGATCATGCGGTGCTGCCCGGTGTCACGCGGATCAACGTGATCGCGATTGCCCGGGCAATGGGCCTGACGGTGGAGGAGCGTCCGTTCACCACCGATGAACTGTTCGCCGCGCGCGAAGCCTTTGTTTCCGCAGCCGGATCGCTGGTACTGCCGGTGACGTCAGTGGACGCCAAGCCGATCGGCAATGGCGGGCCGGGGGTGATTACCGCAGAGATCCGCGCTCGCTATATAACCTTGCTGCGCGGCGACTGAATCATTCACGGATCATTCAAGCCTTTAAGATTAGACGCCCGGATTATGAACAAGCTCCTTGCCATGCTGATCGCTGCAAGCGCCCTGTCCGCTACGCCCGCCCTTGCCGGCCCCGAAGGGGAGCAGGGCCAGGTCCGAAAGGAGCTGCGGGCCGGCAATATCCTGTCGATCCGCCAGATCGAGGAAAAGATCCTGCCGACCATGGCGGGCGCGCAATACCTTGGACCGGAATATGATTCCACGGCCCTGGCATACCGGCTGAAGTTCATTCGCGATGGACGCGTGCTGTTTGTGGATGTTGATGCCCGCACCGGTGACGTGATCCGCCAGACGCGCTAGGCCGCTTGCTTGACGCCTTTGGGCTTTGGCCCCATTTGAGGCCGAGTTTCAAGGCCGCGTTTCACAGGGGAATTTGCAGATGCGCATCCTGATCGTCGAGGACGAACCAACCCTCGGCAAGCAGCTCAAGTCAACACTCGAAGCCACCGGATATGCCGTTGATCTTTCGGTCGATGGTGAGGACGGGCACTTCATGGGCTCGACCGAGGAATATGACGCGGTGATCCTTGACCTTGGCCTGCCGGAAATTGACGGGCTGACGGTGCTGGGGATGTGGCGCAAGGAAGGACGCAAGTTTCCCGTCCTGGTGCTGACCGCGCGCGATAGCTGGTCAGACAAGGTGGCCGGGCTTGATGCCGGTGCGGATGACTATCTGGCCAAGCCGTTCCAGACCGAAGAATTGATCGCACGGCTGCGCGCGCTGATCCGCCGCGCATCGGGCAATACCAGCAGCGAACTGATCGCCGGCGACGTACGGCTTGATACCCGTTCGGGCCGGGTCACGCTGAATGGAGAGCCGGTCAAGCTGACGGCGCAGGAATACAAGCTACTGTCCTATCTGCTTCACCATAAGGGCAAGGTGGTCAGCCGGACCGAACTGATCGAACATATCTATGATCAGGATTTCGATCGGGATTCCAACACGATTGAGGTTTTCGTCACACGGATCAGAAAGAAACTGGGTGCCGATGTGATCACTACGATCCGCGGGCTTGGTTACAGTCTGGATGATCCGGCGCTGCCGCGCGGATAACACCGGCTTGCGGTTCCTTCGGTTCCTGGTCGGTTGAAGGCTTGTCCTGTTTCGCGAGGTAGCAAGAAAGTGCGGTCCTTCGGCAGGCTCAGGACGGACAGGTTGGGTTAGGTCGATGGAACCGATTGTCGCCACCACCACTTCCCACACGGGATCGCTGTCACGCCGGATGATGGTGATTGCGGCGGCTTGGATTTTTGTGCTGCTGCTGGGCGGCGGTATCGCGCTGGACCGCACCCTGACCAGCCTGGTTACCAGCAACTTCGACAATCAGCTCGGCTATATGCTGACCGCGATGATGGGCTCGACCGAGATCAGTTCTGACGGGGAAGTCTATTTCAACCGGCCCCTGGGTGATCAGCGCTTCCTTGAACCCAACAGCGGGCTCTATTGGCAGATCAGCGGCAAGGGACACGAAGATTATCCTTCGCGGTCCCTGTGGGATCGCAATCTGACCGTCCACGCCGATCATTTCGACATGGCCCCGCACATTTACGATTCAAACCAGTTCAAGGGCGAACCACTGCGGGTGATGGAACGATCCATCATCCTGCCGGGCAGCGATACCCGCTGGACTTTCATCGTCGCGGAAAGCCGCAAGGAACTGGACGACCAGATTCGCCGGTTCCGCTCAATCCTGATCTGGTCATTCGTGGTGCTGGGGCTGGGGCTGCTGCTGATGGCGGCATTGCAGACCTGGTACGGGCTGGGTCCACTGCGCCGGGTGCGGCTGGCGATCCAGCGAATGCGCACCACCGGCGCCAACCGCGTGACCGAGCCGCTGCCGCTGGAAGTGCAGCCGCTGGTGCAGGAGCTCAACGGATTGCTGGCTCACTCGATCAAGCAGGCGGAGGAGGCGCGGACTCACGCCGGGAACCTGGCTCACGCGCTGAAAACCCCGCTGACCGTGGTGATGAACGCAGCCACTGCGCACGCGCCCGATCTGGCCGAAACCGTGATCCGTGAAGCGGCGGTGATGCGCCGCCAGGTCGATCACCATCTTGCGCGTGCCCGTGCGGTTGGCCGCCGCGCCGTGGGGCAGGCCCGCGCCAATGTCAGCGAAAGCACCGAGGCGGTGCTGCGCGCGGTGACGCGGCTTTATGACGGCACCCGGTTCGATCTTGATGGCAACCGCGATGCCGTGGTTTCGATCGAGCGGCAGGATCTTGATGAAATTCTGGGTAATCTGATTGAAAATGCCGCCAAATACGGCGGCGGCAGCGTATTCGTGACCATTGACCCAACCAAAGAGCCGACGTTCTGCGAGATCTGGGTTGAGGATGACGGCATGGGCATCCCCGAGGAAGAGCGTGAGCGCATTTTCGATCGCGGTGCCCGGCTTGATACCGGCAAACCCGGCACTGGCCTTGGCCTGGCGATCGTTCGCGATGTGGCCGAAATCTATGGCGGCGGGGTGAGGCTGGAAGAAAGCGAGGACCTGGGCGGTCTGCTGGTCAAGCTGCGACTGCCCAGGGCCGGGTAAGAGCCAGGCTTACTTCTGATTTTCCTTGGCAAGCTGCGCTTCGGTAATGCCCAGCAGTTTCGCCAGTTTCGAACGATCCACCGCGCTCAGATCGACATATTTGCGCGGTTTTGGTAAGGTCGCGGTCGCGGCCTGCACGGATTTCAAGATGTCGGGCATCTGCTTGGAGAGTTCCGGCATGAATTGCTGGATTTTGGCCATCACCGCCGGATCAGTCATGATCACCATCGATTCTGCGGCATAGGCCTTGCCAGTCGGGGTTTCGAAAAAGCGGTTCATCTCCCCAAGCTGATCAGTGGTGAAGCGGTTGGCATAGGCTTGCCCGACGCCGTCACGAACCGCCGGCTCGAACCCGACCATCACCTTGGTCATTTCCGACATCATCGTGCCCATGGTGACTTCCATCCGCTGCCGGTAGACCGGGTCATAGATGGCCATGATTTCCTGCAATGTGCCGCTGCCCAGTTTGGCCACCGTTTCAGGGCTCTGCCCGCCCATGGCCGCAAGATCGCGAAGCTGCATCTGGCTTACGCTATCCACCGCCGATTTGCTTACCGCCTGCATCGATGCGTTCATCAGCCGGGCATAGGTGCCGGCCGGGAAGATGTGTTCAACAACCGCCTTGGCCGCGGCGAGGCGGGCGGGATCGATGGTGGCTGTGGCGGTTGCTGTCGCCGCTTCCTGCGCATGAACCGCAAGGGGAACGGCCCCGATAACAATCGCCGCCGCGCCCGAAACTATGGATTTGATCACGCCCCGTTCCTCCCAAAAGCGTTTGGTATCGAAACGGATAGCGAAAACGTCCGGTGAAAGAAAGCGCAGCTGTCCGGCTACTTGGCCTCTGCCGCCTGTTCGTGATGGCGGATCACTTCCTGAATGATAAACCGCAGGAACTTTTCCGAAAATTCCGGATCAAGCTGCGCATCTTCGGCCAGCCGACGCAGCCTGGCGATCTGCCGTTCCTCTCGCCCGGGATCGGATGCCGGCAGGGCCTTTTCCGCCTTGTAGGTTCCCACTGCCTTGGTGATGCGGAATCGCTCGGCCAGGATGTGAATCAGGGCCGCATCGATATTGTCGATCGATGCGCGGTAAGAGGCGAGGATCGGATCGGGTGCGCTTTCGGACATGATTCCCGCGCTAGCATGACATTTTGCGCAATACCATTGCCCGCTTTGCACTTGCCATTGCCGCGCCGGGCGGGCTACGCGCTTTGGCGATGAGCGCCGATATTATCCCCCTGCGTCCGCGAGAAACCGCGCCCTCGCTTGGCCCGATGATGACGCTGACCGCATCGGGGATGAATGCGGTAAACGCGGTGATCCTTGACCGGATGCAAAGCGAGATCCCGCTGATTCCGGCACTTGCCGGGCACCTGATCGCCGGCGGGGGCAAGCGGATGCGCCCGATGCTGACCCTGGCCGGGGCGGCGCTGTGCGATTATCACGGCACGCGGCATCACAAGCTGGCCGCAGCGGTGGAATTCATTCACACCGCGACGCTGCTGCATGATGACGTGGTGGATGGTTCCGAAATGCGCCGGGGCAAGGCTGCGGCCAATCTGGTGTTCGGCAATCCTGCGACCGTGCTGGTGGGCGATTTCCTGTTTACCCGCAGCTTTGAACTGATGGTTGAGGATGGCAGCCTTAAAGTGCTGAAGATCCTCTCGGGTGCCAGCTCAGTCATTTCTGAAGGGGAGGTAGATCAGTTGATCGCCGCCCGCCAGATCGAAACCAGCGAGGAACGCTATCTGACGATCATCGGCGCCAAGACCGCGGCACTTTTCGCCGCTGCCACGCGCATTGCCGCCGTGGTTGCCGAACGGGGCGAGGCGGAGGAGCGCGCGCTGGAGGACTATGGCCGCAACCTGGGCATCGCCTTCCAACTTGTTGACGATGCGATGGATTACGATTCGGCCAGCGATGAAATGGGCAAGGGCCGGGGGGACGATTTCCGCGAAGGGAAAATGACCCTGCCGGTGATTCTGGCCTATGCCCGCGGCAACGAGGATGAACGCGCGTTCTGGCGCGCGGCGATTGCCGGGCACCGCACCACCGATGCCGATCTGTCTCACGCCATAACGCTGATCCATCGCCACGATGCGGTGGGTGCCACGCGCGACCGGGCGCGGCATTTTGCCCAGCGCGCGATCGATGCGATTGCCGGCTTTCCGGCCAGCGAGGCTCATGCCGCAATGGCCGAGGCGGCCGAATTCGCGGTAACCCGCCGCGCCTGATTCACCGCGCGTTGCGGTCATCCTCAATTCATCCCCGGGCGCGCTCAACCGGCCGTGAACTGCACCTGTCCAGCGGTGAGTTGCATGGGGGATTCAGGATTTTTTAACCAGGCGGACCCAAATTGGAAATTGCTTGGGGGCCAACGATTTGACCAGAAATCGAGGTCTAAGCCATGATTGAATACCACAACTCTCGTGCTGCCCGGATCATTGGTCCGTACAGTGAAATCCTCACGCGGGACAGCTTGCCGCCCCGCAATACGACGCGGTGGGTTGCCAGCCGCAAGGCCCAGGTCGTCGCTGCGGTGCAGGGCGGCTTACTCAGCCTGGAAGAGGTGATGGCGCGCTATAACCTTAGCCTGGAGGAATTCTATTCCTGGCAGAGGGCGATGGACCGTGCCGGGGTTTCCGGCCTGCGGGTCGCCTGGTCACAGCAAGACCGCGCTGAACGTCGCCGTCCTCACCGCGCCGATGTGCCGGCGGCCCGGCGGCACCTGACAGCGGTGTAGGCATTCGCCTTGTACAGTCCGGCGGTGCCCGGTCCATAATGCGGTGGAGAGGACGCACTATGGAGCGGGTTCCGCTCAGGCTTCTTTCTCCATCGCAACGGTTCCGGTGCGCTCAAGCTTGCCCCAGCCAACCATCTTGCCGCGCATGGCTGAGGAGATTGAGCGGATCACCACCGAATACATGAGCTGGCGATAGACCAGCCGTTGCAACAGCATCAGGCCGGCGGGAAACCGCTGGCGCGTCGGCTCCAGCCGATAGGCGACCCACCCCGCCAGCAGGTCTATCGTCACGAAGGCCAGCCAATAGCCCCCCATCCGCAGAACGTCGCTTTGGGTCTGGGCCCAGCCGTGCTGGTGAATCCGTACCGCCGTGCCGATGATCGAGATCAGCAGGGCCAAGTCGATCAGCGGAGAAATCGCAGCGAACAGGATCTGGAACAGCCAGGCCTGCGGCATCCCGAACCAGGCCAGCCCGCGCGGCCGGCCAAGCCGCAGCACCGCGCGGTGCTTCCACAGGCATTGCAGCGTTCCGAATGACCAGCGATAGCGCTGCTTGGCCAGGGCGCGGAATGTCGCTGGCGCCTCGGTCAGGGCAATGGCCTCTACATCGTAAGCCACCTTCCAGCCCTTGCGCTGGATCGCGATGGTCAGATCCTGATCCTCGGCCAGGGTATCCTCGGGATAGCCGCCAACCGCGTCCAGCGCGGCCCGCCGCCAGGCACCTACTGCCCCCGGGACCACGGTAATCGCCCCCAGCGAATCGAGCGCCCGCCGCTCCACGTTCTGCGCCGTGACATATTCGATTGCCTGCCATTTGGTGACCAGGTTGGTGCGATTGCCAACCCGGGCATTGCCGGCAACCGCGCCAATCGCCGGGTCCGCGAACCAGCGAACCAGCTTGCTGATCGTGTCGGGCAGGAACTGGGTATCGGCATCAAGCGCGATCACCACATCGCCCCTGGCCTGCTTCAGCGATCGGTTGAGCGCGCTGGCCTTGCCGCCATTGGCCAGCGTCAGCAGGGTAACGCGCGCATCGGTGCCATAATGCTGCGCCACCAGCGCGCTGGTCTGGTCCGCCGAACCATCATCGGCAACGATCAGCTCGATCCCCGGATAGTCGCTCGCCAGAACCCGCGCGATCGAGGAAACGATGACCTTTTCCTCGTTGTAGGCGGGGATGATTACCGACACGCTTGGCATGGTTCCCGGCGCGTCCGGGACGGTGCGGTTGCTGCGGTCGACCAGCGCCAGCGCGGTCATCAGCACTGCGCGGGCGATCCCCAGCGCGATTGCGAAGAAAAAAGTCCAGCGCAGCAGAAACCCGAGTCCGGCCAGAACGCCGAACAGCCCGACATCGGCGCGCACGGCCAGCCGCTGGCTCCCGGTGACTGGCGGCATCACGGCATCGCGGGTTGATCCGGCAAGCTGGGACACCGGAACGAAAGTATAGCCCGCCGCGCGCAGCCGATCGATGATGATCGGCAGCGCCGCCACCGTCTGGTCGCGGTTGCCGCCGCCGTCATGCAGCAGCACGATGTTGGCGCTGCGATCATCAGTGGGGTGCTGGATCGCCGACAGGGTTTGGTTGACGATTTCATCGACCCCCGGCACTTTCCAGTCGCCCGGATCAACGTGCAGGCCAACAATGGTATAGCCGCGGTCTTGCGCGATCAGCGCCGGGTTGAGTTCGTCTGCTGTGGTCGGCTCCGCGTCTCCGAAATAGGGCGCGCGAAACAGCCGGGTCGATCGCCCGGTATAGGCTTCCACCAGCCGCTGGGTGGCGTTCAGCTCAAGCTCGGTGCCAAAGCGTGACACCTCGGCAAGGTTGGGGTGAGTATAGCTGTGATTGCCGATCTCGTCCCCGCCAGCAATCATTCGCCGCAGCAGCTCTGGGTTTTCCAGCGCGTTTTCCCCGATGACGAAGAAGGTTGCCGGAACGTGGCGAGATTCGAGCACGTCAAGGATCTTGGGGGTGAAATCAGGGTCTGGCCCATCGTCGAAAGTCAGCGCGATCTTGCGCGGATCGCCGGCCCCGCTGCGCTGGACGACATAGGGCGTCGGCAGCTTTGAATAGGTTTCGCCAGTTGTCATGCCATTCGCGCCATAGGTTACCGTTCGCGCGCCGCCGGTCGGCACGGAGGATATCCGCAGGATTTCACCCGTGCCTTCAACGTCAGTGCCCTGGGCCGGGGCGATGGTATCCAGCGAAGGCTGCTTGCCGGTGCGGCTGGCGTCCAGCGCGATCCAGAAGCCGGGATCTTCGCTGCCCAGCCGCCACAGGGCCACGCCCTTCACCCCCTTCAGCAGTTGCAACTCGTTCCAGGTGGTTGCCGCGTCCAGCATCCAGACGGTGTGGCGGTGATCCTTGCCGCTGTCGTCGGTATCGTCATAGGCAAAGCCGGAATTGCCGCTTTCCGGATCGAACTGCGGCACGGTGCCGCTGTCCCTTGCTGCCAGCCAGGCCTCGTTGATGGTCATCGAATCGGCCACGCCGTCATGCCAGTCATAGCCATAGCTGCCGATCGCCACGACCAGCTTGCTGGCCGGAATGACGGCTGCGGCCTGCGCCAGTTGCGCTGCGAACCAGCTTGCCGGGGCAATCGGTCCGGCCTGTCCCCCCTGCCAGTGCAGGTCGTAATTCATCAGGATCACGCTATCGGCCGCATCGGCAAAGGCGCGCTTGTTCCAGCTTGGTGCCCCCGCCGGAACGGTAATGCCCAGGTGCAGCCCGGCGCGCGTGAACTGCGGATGGGCGCGCTGCAGGAAGGCCAGATAGGATTTGACTGCGGGTTCGGGCAGATCCTCTATGTCAAACACCACGCCAGACCATTGCCCCTGCCTGGCCGCGGCGATCGTCTGATCGGCAAAGGCATCGGCGCGGTGCTGATCAGTCAGCAGCGCGGCCATTGATGCGCCGTCCCACTGTTCATTGACCAGGTTCTGCACCATCAGTTGCATTTCCGGGCGGTGAAGCTGATCGCGCTGAATGGCGGCAAGCTGTGGATCGGGCGGCACTACCACCTTTCCGGATGGAAACGAGATTGATCCTTCTGCGGCGATCACCGTATCGATCTGGTTGTAATGGCGGCGCAGCGATGCGCCGCTTTCCGGATCCCACGGCACATAGAAACCGATCCGCTGCGGCTGACCGGCGGCAGACGGCTTGGGCAGGGCGGGCAAATTGTGGCGCAGGCGGGCGACATGAGTGATGAAGGGCAGGGGCTGTTGGCGTTCACGCGCCAGTGACAGCGGCGAATCCGCCGGAACGTTCACCACGGTCGCGGCAAAGACCAGCGCCGACAGCACGATCAGCGCCAGCAGCGCAGCGGTCAGCCGCCCGACAAGCCGGCGCCGCTTTCCAGAAAGGTCAAAGAAGATCGGAGATGTCATGCCATTCACCAGTGGAGCGGCTGTCCACTAAGCGCAGCGGCGTGACTGGAATGGCTGCGGGCGAATTAACTTTTGCTCATGATTGCCCGCGCCGCTGTCATCCCCAGGCGCGGTGATACAGCGCCTCAATCTCCGCCGCTTCGGGAACGCGCGGGTTGTTGGCGGGTGATCCTGATGCCAGCGCCTGCCGGGCCATCAGCGGCACCAGATCGTCCCAGCGCGCCTTGCCGATCCCATAGGCGCGGGGCGAGGGGACGGCGAGATCGGCATTGATCCGTTCCAGTGCCTCAACCAGCCGGGCGGCGGCGCTCTGGTCGCTCTCGTCCTCGCTGGCGAGCGTCATGGCACGGGCACAGGCGGCATAGCGCGGCAGGGCGGCAGAGGCGGACCAGGCGGTAACGATCGGCATCAGCATCGCATTCGACAGCCCGTGGCTGACGTGGAAATGCGCGCCGATCGGGCGGCTCATTCCGTGGACCAGCGCGACCGAGGCGTTGGAAAAGGCGATCCCGCCCTGCAAGGCCCCCAGCATCAGCGCCTCTCGCGCGGGGCGGTTGCCGGGATCGGCGCAGGCGATGGGCAGGTTTGGCCAGATCAGCCGCATCGCCGCCAGCGCCGCCGCGTCAGAGAACGGGTTTGCCCGTTTCGAGACAAAGGCCTCTATCGCATGGACCAGACTGTCAATCCCGGTATCGGCAGTAAGCCGTGCGGGTTTGCTCAGCGTCAGTTCGTAATCGATCACGGCGATGGTCGGCAGATAGGCCAGCCCGGCGCAAAGCATCTTCTCGTCGGTTTCCTGATCGGTGATCACGGTAAAGCGGGTCGCTTCCGATCCGGTGCCGGCCGTGGTTGGCACCGCGATGATCGGCAGGGCCGGTGTATCCTCCTGATGCGGTGCCTTCAGCGCGCTGACGGGCAGTTCGCGCCCGGCCT
Organism: Pseudomonadota bacterium; assembly: GCA_018240895.1. GTDB lineage: Bacteria > Pseudomonadota > Alphaproteobacteria > Sphingomonadales > Sphingomonadaceae > Novosphingobium. The sequence goes on from JAFEEX010000041.1 coordinate 20,442, forward strand.
TGACCGCCACCATCTTGGCAGTGTCGATCGGGCTGCCGCCGCCAAGCCCGATCACGCAGTCATGGTCGCCCTCCAAAAGGAAGGCGATCGCGGCCTCGACTGAGGATACCGTGGGGTCCGGCACCACCCCGGTAAAGCTGCGACAGGCAATGCCGGCACTGGCCAGCAGGCCTTGCACCCGTGCCAGAACGCCGGACCCGGCCAACCAGGCGTCGGTCAACACCAGCGGGCGGTGAAGCCCGGCCTGAGCCAGCACATCGGGCAATTCGTTCAGCGCGCCGCCGCCGATACGCATGGTGCGGGGAAGGTGGATTGCCGCCACGGGGTCAGGCCAGCAGATGGTTCATGCCATAAAACCGCGCGGCGGTACCGGCATAGAGATCGCGCTTTTCATCGGCCGAGGCACCGTGAGTCAAGCGCTTGAAGGCGTTCCACAGCACGGCATAGCTCGCGCCCCATTTGTCGACCGGGTAATTGCTTTCAAACATCGCCCGCCGTGGCCCGAAGGCTTCGATGCAGGTTTCGATGTAGGGCCGCCACATCGCGGCCAGCGTTTCGGAAGATAGCCCCGCCGCCGGGCCATGATCGGGCATTCCCGCGAATGACATCGCCAGACCCCCCAGTTTGATCGAAACGTTGGGGCATTGGGCAATGGCGCGGATCTTCTCGCGCCAGGTGTCAAACCGTTCGTGCAGCTTGCCGTGATAGCTGGCCATGCCCAGCGGCGTGCCGCAATGGTCAAGCACGATCGGCTGGTCCGGAAAGGCGCGGGCCAGATCAAGCACGTCATCAAGCTGCGGCTCAAGCAGCCAGGCGTCAAAGGTCAGCCCGCGCTTGCCCAGTTCGGCAAAGCCCTGCCGGAATGCGGCATCGCGGTAGAGCCCGGCGGGGTGGTGAAACGGGGGGCCGAGAACCTCTGGATCGGCATCCCAGGCGGCGGCGTGGCGAATGCCCTTGAACCGCGGACTGGCCGCTGCCAGCGCATCAAGCACCGCGCCGGCCCGGCTGCCCAGGGTCAGATCGGCATGGCCGATGATTGCATCGCACAGCCGCACATCGCCATAAAGGCCGCTGGCGCTTTGCGCGGCAACGCCGTTTACATATTCCACCTCGCCCACGACTTTCAGATCGTCGCTTGCCCCGGCGCGGTAGAACGCCCCGCATTCCATGAACACCGTGCCGATCACGTTATGGCCGCTGGTCGCATCGGCCAGCAGTTCGTTGAAGGTATAGTAGGGCGACAGCGCAATGGCCGAAAGAAACGAATGCCGCGGCTCAGGAAACGCGCCGAGCAGCGGACGCAGATCCCACAGGTGATGGTGCGGATCAATGATCGGCAGGTCAGGCTCCAGGATCGCTTCGCTCATGATTGTCCTCTCCGGTTCGGTGTCGCGGCCAGCTTTATGCGTGCCTTGGCGTTTGACAAGCGCGCATCGCATCCGCACTAATCGATCGATTAAAAATTGGGAGGGCGCCGTGCACGATGACACCGATTTTTCCGGCAGGCGGGTGCTGGTGGTGGGCGGATCGAGCGGGATCGGCAATGGAATCGCTCACGCCTTTCGCGCACGCGGCGCGCAGGTCCACGTCTGGGGAACCCGCGCGCAAGCGGCGGACTATGATCCGGCGGACGGATCGGACCTGTCCGGGCTGGGCTACACCGCCGTCGATGTTGGCGATCCCGATGCGATTGTCGCCGCCCCCGCGCCGTTTGACGGGCTGGACGTGCTGGTGCTGTGCCAGGGCACCGTGGTTTACAAGCGCGGGGAATTTGAACGCGCCGGCTGGGACCGGGTGATGGCGGTCAATCTGGACAGCCTGATGCACATCGCCATGAAATTCCGTGATTCGCTGGCCGCCGCGCAGGGCTGCGTGATCGTGGTCAGCTCAATATCCGGGCTGAAGGCCAATATCGGCAACCCGGCCTATGCTGCGTCAAAGGCCGGGGCGATCAGCCTGACCAAGACCCTGGGCCAGGCCTGGGCCCCGCTGGGCATCCGGGTCAACGGGTTGGCGCCGGGGCTGGTCGATACCAAGCTGACCAAGGTTACCACCGATCACCCGGACCGGCTGGCCAGCGCGCTCGCCCGGATTCCGCAAGGGCGGATGGGCACGCCCGCAGACATGGCCGGCACCGCGATCTTCCTCGCTTCCCCGCTTGCCTCCTACGTCACCGGTCACACGGTGATCGTGGATGGCGGCCTATCGCTTTGAAAGGCGCAGAACCGATGCAATTCGAACACAGCGACAAGGTGAAGGCCCTGCTGGCGAAGGTCAGCGCTTTCATGGACGAACATATCTATCCAAACGAGCAGGCCTATCACGATTTCGTCACCGATCCCGCCAACCTGTGGAAGGAATGGCCGGGGATGGAAGCGCTGAAGGACAAGGCGCGCGGGCAGGGCCTGTGGAACCTGTTCCTGCCCCACGAATATGGGGCGTTTTCCCCGGGGCTGACCAATCTTGAATATGCGCCGGTTGCGGAATTGCTGGGCCGGGTTTCCTGGGCCAGCCAGACGCTCAACTGCTCCGCGCCGGATACCGGCAATATGGAGGTGCTGGCCCGGTACGGCTCGCCCGGGCAGCAGGAACGCTGGCTGAAGCCGCTGCTCGATGGGACCATCCGTTCCGCCTATGTGATGACCGAGCCGCAGGTCGCTTCGTCCGATGCCACCAATCTTGAACTGTCGATTACCCCGGATGGGGACGACTATGTGCTGAACGGGCGCAAGTGGTGGATTTCCAATGCGATGCACCCGCGCTGCGATATCTGGATCGTGATGGGCAAGACTGATTTCAACGCCCCGCGCCATGCCCAGCATTCGCAGATCCTGGTCGAGCCCAAAACGCCGGGCATCACCGTGGTCCGCCATCTGACGGTGTTCGGATCGCACAATTCCCCTGGCGGAGAGTGCGAGCTGCGCTTTGACAACGTTCGCGTGCCGAAGGAGAACCTGATTCTTGGCGAAGGGCGCGGGTTTGAAATTGCCCAGGGCCGGTTGGGGCCGGGGCGCATCCACCACTGTATGCGCTCGATCGGGCAGGCGCAGCGCGCGCTGGAGATCATGGCGCGACGCGCTGACAGCCGGGTCGCTTTCGGCAAGAAGCTGGCCGATCAATCGAGCATCCGTCAGGACGTGGCCCGCAGTTTCTGCGAGATCGAGATGGCGCGGCTGCTGACGCTCAAGGCGGCAGACGCCATGGACCGCCATGGCAACAAGGTCGCGCGGGATCTGATCGCCGCGATCAAGGTGGTCGCCCCGCAGATGGCCCAGACCGTGTGCGATCGCGCGATCCAGATCCACGGCGGCATGGGCGTGTCTGACGATACGCCGATCGCCCGGTTCTTCACCCTCAACCGTTTCGTGCGGATCGCTGACGGACCGGACGAGGTGCACATGAGCCAGCTCGGCAAGCAGAAGATCAAGGAATATGCCGCGATGAACGAGCGCTGAGATGAAAGCCCTGCGATATTACGCCGCGCGCGATGTGCGCTATGAAGCGATGGATGATCCCGCGCCCCAATCGGACCGCGACGCGATCGTTCAGGTAAAGGCCTGTTCGATCTGCGGATCGGACCTGCACATCTACCACGGCCACGGCTTTTCCGAAGATATCGGCTTCTGCGTCGGGCACGAAGCGGTTGGCGAAGTGGTGGAGACCGGGCGCGGGGTGCACCGCCTGAAAGTGGGTGACACGGTGATGCTGCCCGCCGCAGTGGGCTGCGGCAGATGCCGTTCCTGTCTGGCGGGTGTAGTCAATACCTGCGAATTCGGGTTGGGTGCCTGCTACGGCCTGTCCGCCCAATTGCAGGGATCACAGGCCGAAGCGGTGCGGGTTCCCGCCGCGGACATGAATGCCGTTCCAGTCCCGGAGGGCGTCAGCCTGGATCAGGCGTTGATGATGACCGATGCCCTGGCAACCGCATGGTACGGCGCGCGCCAGGCCGATATAAAGCCCGGATCAGGCGTAGCGGTAATCGGGCTTGGCCCAATCGGCCTGATGGCGGTTGACAGCGCCCTGATCATGGGTGCGCACGTTGTTTACGCGATCGATCCGGTCCCTGAACGCCGCGCGCTGGCAGAGGCGGCAGGAGCCGTGGCGCTTCATCCCGACGAGGCGCTGGAACGGATCAAACAGGACACGCATGGCCGTAAGCTTGACTGCGTGGTAGAAGTGGTGGGCAGCGACGCCACGGTTGATTTCGCGCTGCGGCTGGTGCGCAAGCGCGGCACCGTGTCGGTAATCGGCGTCCAGCAATCGCGCCGCTTCCCGTTCCCGCTTGAACGCGCCTTCGCCGGCGGACTGACCTTCCGCGCCGGCACCTGTTCCGTGCCGGAAGAACTGCCCGCGCTGTTCCCGCTGGTCCAGTCAGGCCGGCTGCGCCCCGAACGCTACATCAGCCACCGCCTGCCGCTGAGCCAGGGCGCAGAAGCCTATCGCCTGTTCGAAGCGCGAGAGGCCGGGGCGCTGAAGATGGTGCTGGTGCCGGATTGATCAGCCGTTGCTCGCCGCGTTCGCCGCGCTGAGTACGGCGCGGACGCTGGCGGTGGCGATGTCCTCGTCAATTCCGACGCCCCAGATCGTCTTGCCGGCGGGGGTGACGCATTCGACATAGGCGGCGGCGCGGGCGTCAGAGCCGGCGGTCATGGCGTGTTCGCTGTAATCCTTGACTTCAAGCGGAACGCCAAAGGTTTCGGATATCGTCGTCACCACGGACGAGATCAGGCCGTTACCGCGGCCGGAAACCGATTGTTCCTTGCCGTCGAGTTCGATCTTGCCCGCAAATAGCCGGGTGCCATCGGGTGCCTTGGTTTCCTCATAATCGACCAGCTGGAAATGCTGCGGTGTATTGAGCTTGTAGGTCTTCTGGAACACCGCCCAAATGTCTTCGGCAAACAGCTCACGGCCCAGTTCATCGGCCAGGCTCTGAACATGGCCGGAAAAGTGCGCCTGCATCTTCTTGGGCAGTTTCAGGCCCTGATCCTGTTCCAGCACCCAGGCGAAACCGCCCTTGCCGGACTGCGAATTGACCCGGATCACCGCTTCATAGCTGCGGCCCAGGTCCGCAGGATCGATTGGCAGATAGGGCATTTCCCAGACGGGGTCGTTCTTGGCCTCCATCGCCGCGAAACCCTTCTTGATCGCGTCCTGATGGCTGCCGGAAAAAGAGGTATAGACCAGTTCGCCAACATAGGGATGGCGCGGGTGGATAGGGAGCTGGTTGCAATATTCCACGGTCTTCGCGATGGCATCGATGTCTGAAAAATCCAGACCTGGATCAATGCCTTGGGTGTACATATTCAAGGCAACTGTAACGATATCGCAGTTGCCGGTGCGTTCACCGTTGCCGAACAGGCAGCCTTCCACACGGTCAGCACCCGCCATCAACCCCAGCTCCGCCGCTGCTATCCCTGTGCCGCGATCATTGTGGGTGTGCAGGCTGATCACCACGCTGTCGCGATTGGGGATCATCCGCCCGAACAGTTCCACCTGATCGGCATAGATGTTGGGGGTGGCGCATTCGACAGTGGCGGGCAGGTTGAAGATGATGGGATGATCGGGGCTGGGTTGCAGCACCTCCATCACGGCGGCGCAAACCTCGACCGAGAAATCGACCTCGGCGGTTGAAAAGGTTTCCGGGCTGTATTCGAAAACCCAGTCGGTGCCGTGATACTTCGCGGCCTGATCGCGCAGCACCTTGGCGCCGTCGATCGCGATCTGTTTCACCTCGTCCCTGGTCATCCCGAACACGATCTTGCGCCAGGCCGGCGAAACCGCATTGTACAGGTGGACGATCGCAGTTTTCGCCCCTTCAAGGCTGGCGAAGCTGGTTTCGATCAGGTCACGGCGTGCCTGGGTCAGCACCTGAACGGTAACGTCATCGGGGATGCGGTCAGAATGGACCAGGCCGGAAATGAAATCAAAATCGGTTGCGCCGGATGCCGGGAATCCAACTTCGATTTCCTTGACGCCAACCTTCAGCAGCAGATCGAAAAAGCGGCTTTTCTTTTCCGCCCCCATAGGATCGATCAGCGCCTGGTTACCATCGCGCAGGTCAGTGGAAAGCCAGCGCGGCGCCTGGGTGATTACGCGGCTGGGCCACTGCCGGTCGGGCAGCATAATGGGCGGGAAGGGGCGATACTTGGCCCCGGGGGTTTTCAGCATGGTCATGGCAGTGTCTCGGCTTGGCTAGACGCTTTTCAGTGCGGTTCAGTCTCCCTTGAGCGGCGCTGTGTGCCGCAAGAGCGCACACCGCATCACGCCCAAGGGCGGATAAGTCGCAGGGTAAGGCCAAGCGCGAGGGTCATGCCGCAGCCTATGACGGCGCGCCGCCGGGATGTAAAGCGTTTGCTGTGCCGGCGCTGGTCAGGCGGCGCGGAGCGGGCGGATCAGGCGGACAAGATTTTCGTAGACCAGATCATGCAGGTCGCGCTCAAACTCGATCCCGACCAGCTCGTTTTCCACCCACAGCACCGTTGAAGGTATATATTCCAGCCCCGGCAGGCGCATCAGAACCCGGTCTTGCGGGCGCAGCGACAACGCTTCACGCGCGATCATGCAGCCGGCGATCGACAGATCAAGCACGCGCACCCGCGCCACCATGCCCGATTTCATCCGGCACCGCGCCTCGAAGTGGCGGGGGGACTGGTCGGATTGGGTGCTGTGCATGGCCTGACCTTCCGTGCGGGCGGGATGTGCTGCACGAAGTATTGCAGGATGTCCTGAACGATCGGCTGACGGGGTTGGGCAATTTTTAATGAAAAATCGTGGTTAACGCGCGGGAAAGGACGCGCCCGGCCCGGCAATCGCTGCTTGCAGGCCCGCCGTGCAGCGGCAATACAGGTGGCGAAGTGCTACTTGCATTTGGAGTGCCCATGACCCTGACAGCGCGTTCGCTGGGTTTCGATGAAACCCGTCTGGCCCGGATCGATACCTTTCTGAAAGAACGCTATCTTGACAGCGGCAAGCTTGCCAATGCCCAGCTACTGATCGCCCGCGATGGGCAAATCGCGCATTTCTCCTCTCAGGGGCCGGCGCGCGAAGGCGGCAAGCCGCTTGATGACAGCGCGCTGTTCCGCATTGCCAGCATGACCAAACCGGTTACCTCGATTGCCTTCATGATGCTGGTGGAACAAGGCCTGGTCGCACTTGATACGCCGGTGCATCACGTGCTGCCCGAATTTGCCGATCTGGGCGTTTACAACGGCGGCGGAGCGGGGGTGCCGTTCGTGACCACGCCGCTGTCCCGGCCGATGCTGATGGTTGATCTGCTGCGCCACACATCCGGGCTGACCTACAGCTTCCAGAACCGCAGCAATATCGACGCCGCCTATCGCGAGGGCAAGATCGAGAACTGGCACGGCAACCTGACGCTGGACGAATTCGTGGCGGCGCTGGGCAAGATTCCGCTTGAATTTTCACCGGGAGAAGCCTGGAATTATTCGGTTTCTACCGATGTTCTGGGCGCGGTGGTGCAGCGCCTGTCCGGACAGGGTCTGGACGATTTCTTCGCCCAACGGATATTCGCGCCGCTGAAGATGGAAGACACCTTCTTCACCGTTCCGGCCGCCAAGATCGACCGGTTGACCGATTGCTACACCATGGCGCCGGGCAAGGGCCGGGTGATGTATGATCGCGGGGCGGAAAGCGCGTGGAGCAAGCCGCCACGGCTGCTGTCCGGTGGCGGCGGACTGGTCTCTACAGCGCTGGATTACAACCGTTTCTGCACCATGCTGCTGAACGGCGGAGAACTGGACGGGGCGCGGATCGTGGGGCGCAAGACGCTGAACCTGATGACGCTCAATCATTTGCCCGGTGATGGCGATCTGGCCGGATGGTCCCGCTCCCTGTTCAGCGAGGCGGCCAATGCCGGGGTCGGCTTCGGCCTGGGCTTCGCGGTCAACAAGGATGTGGCTGCAACGATGATCCCCGGATCGGTTGGCGAATTCTATTGGGGCGGAATGTTCTCTACCGCCTTCTTTGTCGATCCGGTTGAGCGGTTGACCATGGTGTTCATGACTCAGCTTTCACCATCAAGCACTTACCCCGTTCGCCGCGAACTCAAGACCATGATCTATTCGGCGCTGACCTGATGGCGGAGAAAACACTGTACGAAACCATGGGGCTGGTTCGCATTGTTACGATGGAGCCTGAAGGCCGCGCGGTGCTGGAATATGAGGCAGGGATGCATCAGTGCCATTCGGGCGGCGTGGTGCAGGGAGGCTTTGTGACCGGGTGGATCGATGCCGCCATGGCTCATGCGGCGATCGCCCGGCACGGCCATGACGTTACGCCGATGACCCTGGAACTGAAGGTCAGCTTCTTCGCGCCGGTCCGGCCGGGGCGGGTCTTTGCGGAAGGCTGGGTCGAACGTGCGGGCAAGCGCACTTGCTTTTACGAAGGCTGCCTGAAGGATGCGGAAGGGACGGTACTGGCAAAGGCCAGCACCACCCTGTTGCTGGCTGACCGCGCGCGGGTTGAGGCAGCGGCCAGGGCTGCAACCGGAGAATAGACCGCGGGAGATAGACATGGCGCAGATCAGGCCGTTCACGCTGGAAATTGCCGAACCGCACCTGGACGATTTGCGCCAGCGCCTGTCGCAAACCCGGTGGCCGGAGCGCGAGACGGTGGACGACTGGTCGCAAGGAACGCCGCTCGCCGCGCTCAAGGATCTGCTCGCTTACTGGCGCAAGGATTACGATTGGCGGCGCTGCGAAGCGCGGCTTAACGGTCTTGGCCAGTTCATCACTGAAATCGATGGCCTGGACATTCACTTCCTTCACGTCCGCTCGCCCGAGCCGGATGCCTTGCCGCTCATCCTGACTCACGGCTGGCCGGGATCGGTGATGGAATTCATGGGCGTGATCGAGCAACTGGCCGATCCGGCGCGCTTTGGCGGACGGGCGCAAGATGCCTTTCACATCGTTGCGCCGTCGCTCCCCGGGTTTGGATTTTCCGCCAAACCGGCGCGGACCGGGTGGGGGGTGGAACAGATTGCGCGGGCCTGGGGCCAATTGATGAAGCGGCTGGGTTATGATCGCTGGGTTGCGCAGGGCGGTGATTGGGGCAGCGTGGTCACCACTGAAATCGCGGTGCAGCACTTGCCGGGATGCTGCGGCATTCACCTCAATATGCCGCTGGGTCGGCCCACCGCCGATGATCTGGCCAGTCCCGGCCCGGCGGAACTCAAGGCGCTGGGGGCGCTCAAGCATTATAAGGATTGGGATTCGGGCTATTCAAAGCAGCAGCAAACCCGGCCACAATCCCTGGGGTATGGTCTGGTGGACAGTCCGGCCGGGTTGGCCGGGTGGATCTTTGAAAAGATGTGGGCCTGGACCGACAATGCCGGTTCACCCTTTGACGCGCTGAACCGTGACCAGATCCTTGATAATATCATGCTTTACTGGCTGCCCGGAACCGGCGCTTCCTCTGCCCGGCTCTATTGGGAAAGCTTCGCCCGCTTCGTGCCAAGGCCGATCGCGCTGCCGGTGGCGGTCAGTGCTTTTCCCAAGGAGATCCTGCCCGCTCCGCGCAAGTGGGCAGAACGCAATTACAAACGCCTGGTCCACTGGGGCGAGATGGACAAGGGCGGCCATTTTGCCGCGTGGGAACAGCCAGAGGCGTTTGTCCGCGAACTCAGGACTGCGTTTGCGCTGATGCGCTGAACCTCATTTCTGGAAAGCGGCGGCAATATCCAGCGATACCGCGTCTGCCAGCATCGGAACCAGAAAACCCAGCCCGAAGTCGCTGCGCCGGATCGTTGTCCGCGCGGTAAACCCTACGTTCTCCTTGCCGCCCAATGCCGCAGGCAGCTTGCCCGCGCCATAGAAGCTGGCGTCAAGCACCACCGTCCGGGTTATGCCGTTAAGCGTGAGGTTGCCGGTTATGGTCGCGCGGCCCTTGCCCGGCACCTTGACGCTGGTTGAAACAAAGTGCGCCGGGGCAGGGGCGGCCCCGAAGAAGTCGGGCTTGGCCCCGTCCTTGGCCGGCGCGCGCAGCAGGTGTGCGGTCAGATCGGCGCTGGTGGTCGTGACCCTTGCGACCGGGATCGTGACATCGACCTTGGCGGCGGCGGGACGTTTGGGATCAAGCTGAAGCGTACCGGTGACGTCGCCGAAAATCCCGGTGTAGGGCGTGAAACCCAGGTGATCGATCTTCCACACCACCAGGGTATGGGCCGGATCAGCCTGATAGGTGCCGCCAGTGATCGCCGCGGTGGAGGGCGATCCGGGTTTCTGCATCGCCGGCTGGGCGGTCAGCGGCAGGGCCACGGCCAGTGCGGCGGCGGCAAGGGCGAAAGGCAGCTTGGTGGTCATGGCAATCTCCGGGCAGGGGCAAAGTGCAGCGCACTTGCAGTCTGCCCGGAGGAGCTTGTGGGGTCAAACCCCTGTGATCAAACCCCTGTGAAGGGATCAGTTCTTTTCCTGATCGACCAGCTTGTTCTTGCCGATCCACGGCATCATCGCGCGCAGGGCGCTGCCGGTCTGTTCGATCGGGTGAGCCGCGGCGGCCTTGCGGGCGGCCTTCAGTTCGGGCTGGCCGGCGCGGTTATCAAGCACGAAGTTCTTGACGAACCGGCCCGACTGGATGTCAGCCAGCACGCGCTTCATTTCCGCCTTGGTTTCATCGGTGATGATCCGTGGGCCGGTGGTGATGTCGCCATATTCGGCAGTGTTGCTGATCGAATAGCGCATATTGGCGATGCCGCCTTCATAGAGCAGATCGACGATCAGCTTGGTTTCGTGAAGGCACTCGAAATAGGCCATTTCCGGGGCGTAGCCGGCTTCGACCAGGGTTTCGAACCCGGCCTGGATCAGGTGAGTGATGCCGCCGCACAGCACGGCCTGCTCGCCGAACAGGTCGGTTTCGCACTCTTCCTTGAAGTTGGTTTCGATGATGCCCGAACGGCCGCCGCCAACGCCGCTGGCATAGGCAAGGGCAACGTCATGGGCATTGCCGCTGGCGTCCTGGTGGACCGCGATCAGGCATGGCACGCCGCCGCCCTTGACATATTCGCCGCGAACGGTGTGGCCCGGTCCCTTGGGCGCGATCATGATCACGTCGATGTCGGCGGGGGCCTCGATCAGGCCGAAATGGATGTTGAGGCCATGCGCGAAGGCCAGCGCGCTGCCCGGCTTCATGTTGCCCTTGATGTCATTCTCCCAGATCGCGGCCTGGGTTTCATCGGGGGCAAGGATCATCAGCACGTCAGCCCACTTGGCGGCATCGGCGTTGCTCATCACCTTGAACCCGGCGCCTTCGGCCTTCTTGGCGCTGGCCGAACCGGGACGCAGTGCGATCGCCACGTCCTTTACCCCGCTGTCGCGCAGGTTCTGGGCGTGGGCATGGCCCTGCGAGCCATAGCCGACGATGGCGATCTTCTTGCCGGTGATCAGGTTCAGGTCGGCGTCGGCGTCGTAATAGACTTTCATTTCCGCTTCCTATTCAATCGTCATGCTGAACTCGTTTCAGCATCCATCGTGCAACAAATCCTGCCCTGGCCTGGGGCACCATGGGCCCTGAAACAAGTTCAGGGCGACGGTGCAGGAAAGGGAAGGGGTGAATTCCTAAGCCGCCCCGGCCCCGCGCATCATCCCGACCACGCCGGTGCGGCCAACCTCGACCAGCCCCAGTTCGCGCATCAGCGCGACGAAACGGTCGATCTTGTCCGGTGCGCCGGTCAGTTCGAAGATGAAGCTCGACGTCGTGGTGTCGATCACCTTGGCGCGGAATACGTCGGCCAGCCGCAGCGCCTCGACCCGGGCTTCGCCGGTGCCGGCCACCTTGACCAGCGCCAGCTCGCGCTCAACGTGATCGCCCGCTTCAGTCAGGTCGACGACCTTGTGAACCGGGACCAGCCGGTCAAGCTGGGCATGGATCTGGTCGATCACCGCCGGCGGGCCATGGGTGACGATGGTGATCCGGCTGACCGCGTGGTTCTCGGTAATGTCGGCCACGGTCAGGCTGTCGATGTTATAGCCGCGCGCGGTGAACAGCCCGGCGATCTTGGCGAGAATCCCCGCCTCGTTATCAACCGTGATAGTCAGGACGTGGCGTTCCGACGCCTCTTTCTTGATGTGCATCATGTGAACTTCAATCTGAATCCGTTCGCCTCGAGCGAAGTCGAGAGGCAATGCGTGCGTGTCTCGACTTCGCTCGACACGAACGGGGAAGAGGGGATGGCCGTCATCACACCAGCGCCTTGGCTTCATCGTCCATCGAACCGGCCACCTTGTCGCCGTAAAGGATCATTTCGGTGTGCGCCGCCCCGCTGGGGATCATCGGGAAGCAATTGGCTTCCTTGGCGACGCGGCAATCGACGATCACCGGCCCGTCGTGATCGATCATCGCCTGAATTCCCGCGTCAAGCTGGCTTTCGTCCTCGATGCGGATGCCCTTCCACCCGTAAGCCTCTGCCAGCTTGACGAAATCGGGCAGGCTGTCCGAGTACGAGTTGGAATAGCGGCTTTCGTAAGTCAGTTCCTGCCACTGGCGGACCATGCCCATCCATTCGTTGTTGAGTACGAAGACCTTGACCGGCAAGCGGAACTGCGTCGCCGTGCCCAGTTCCTGAATGTTCATCTGGATCGATGCGTCGCCGGCGATGTCAATCACCAGCTTGTCGGGGTTGCCCAACTGCGCGCCGATCGCGGCAGGCAGGCCATAGCCCATGGTGCCCAGCCCGCCAGAGGTCAGCCACTTGTTCGGCCCGAAGAAGTGGAAATACTGTGCAGCCCACATCTGGTGCTGGCCAACCTCGGTGGCGATGATCGGGTCTTTGTCCCTGGTCAGGGCGAACAGCCGCTCGATCGCCAGTTGCGGCATGATCGCCGCCTTGTCCGCGGGATAGGCCAGGCTGTCACGCGCGCGCCAACCGTCGATCCGGGCCTTCCACTCGGTCAAATCCTGCGGTTTGCGGCTGCCCCAGGCGGTGACGAGCTGGTCCAGCACCATGGCGCAATCGCCCAGGATTGGCAGGTCCACCGGCACGGTCTTGTTGATCGAGGCGCGGTCGATGTCGATGTGGATCTTGGTCGAATTGGGGCTGAACGCATCAAGCCGTCCGGTCACCCGGTCATCGAAGCGAGCACCGATCGCAACGATCAGGTCAGCCCGGTTCATCGCCATGTTCGCTTCAAACGTGCCGTGCATCCCCAGCATCCCCAGCCAGTCGGGATGATCGGCGGGGAAGGCACCCAGGCCCATCAGGGTACTGGTTACCGGAGCGCCGGTCAGGCTCTGCAAGGTGCGGAGCAGTTCCGTGGCGCGCGGGCCGGAATTGATCACTCCGCCGCCGGTATAGAACACCGGGGCCTTGGCATTGGCGAGCAGTTCGATTGCCCGCGCAATCTCCCGGTCGCTGCCGGTGGAAGGCGGGTTATAGCGGATCGGGCGCTGTGACGGTGCATCGCTCCATGTGGCAGAGGCGATCTGCACGTCCTTGGGGATGTCGATTACCACCGGGCCGGGGCGGCCGGTGGTGGCAATCTGGAACGCCTCGTCAATGATCGCCGCCAGTTCCGCCGGATCTTTCACCAGATAATTATGCTTGGTGCAGTGACGGGTGATGCCGATGGTATCGGCCTCCTGAAAGGCGTCAGAGCCGATCAGCGCGGTCGGCACCTGGCCGGTGATCACCACCAGCGGGATCGAATCCATGAAAGCGTCGGCAATTCCCGTAACCGCATTGGTCGCGCCGGGGCCAGAGGTGACGAGCACCACGCCGGGCTTGCCGGTCGAGCGGGCATAGCCTTCGGCGGCGTGGGCCGCGCCAGCCTCATGACGGACCAGGATGTGGCGGATCCGCGCGTCGTCAAACAAGGCGTCATAGATCGGCAGCACCGCGCCGCCGGGATAGCCGAACACGAATTCGACCCCCTGCCGCGCCAGACTTTCGACCAGGATAGATGCGCCGCTGCGCTCCTCGCTCACCGTAACGACCTTTCACATTCAATTGATCCGGAGCCCTGAAAGGACCGACCCGGCGCAGGCTGGCTGCGCCGGGTCTCCTCTCCAACTCGCACATTGTTTCCGATCAAGGAACGATTGCCGCACTATGAGACAGTTTCTATCGTGTCAAGCGCTAATTGCGTAATAATGATGCAAATATGGCATCGAAATTGAAATTCAAATCTTCCGCGCGAAACCACTCGGGCGGGGGCTGGCGGCGGAACCAGGTATATTGACGCTTGGCATAGTTGCGGGTGGCCTGCGCGCCGCGCGCTATCGCTTCATCGCGGTAGATCTCGCCCTTCAGCAAGGCAGTCAGTTCGGGCACGCCAATCGCGCGCATTACCGGCAGATCGGGATCAAGCCTGCGCTCCAGCAGCGCCTCCACCTCGGCCATGGCGCCAGCATCGAGCATCTGGCCAAAGCGCCGGTCGCATCGCTCATAAAGCCAGTCGCGCGGGGGCAGTAGTATCAAGGGGTGGAGTAAAACGTGCTGGCCGATTCCGCCGCTTCGCTCGCCATGCCATGCCGCCAGGGGCCGGCCGGTGGAGCGGACCACTTCCAGCGCGCGGGCAATCCGGGTGCTGTCGGCGGGGGCGAGCAGGGCGGCGCGACCGGGATCCTCGATCTGCAAGGCGGCATAGGCGGTGGGCACGTCCAGCGCCCGCACCGCGTCTCGCACTGCCGGATCGATCGGCGGAACGGGGGCAATCCCGTCAAGCAGGGTGCGCAGGTAAAGCCCGGTTCCGCCAACCACCACCGGCACGCCGCCGGTTTGATGCACTGCCTTGATCTCACTGCGCGCGCGCGCCGCCCAGTCTGCGGCGGAGCAGGCCACCGCGCCGTCCCATGCGCCGAACAGGCGGTGCTCCACCCCGCGCATCTCATCGGGCGCCGGGCGCGCGGACAGCACGGCAAGATCGGCATAGACCTGCGCGCTGTCCGCATTGATCACCACCGCGCGCTGCCCGCGTTGTTCGATCGCCAGGGCCAGCCGCACTGCCAGATCGCTCTTGCCGCTGGCGGTTGGCCCTGCAATGAGCGCCAGCGGCGGACGCCTGCCCGATTCAGGATCGCCCGATTCAAAGGATTCAGCAGTGCTCATTGCCCGCGTGATAGCAGAACCGGCCCACCTTTCGGCAAGAGTGGATGATGCGGCGCGGCGGATAGAGGCGGCTGGCATGAAACTGGCCGCGGCCGAGATGCTCGACTTTTGCGATTCAACCCTGCAACTGGATATTCCGCACGGCGACGCGCCGACGCTTCGTGCGATCATCGACGCCAGTTTCGGCCCCTGCGATGCGCTGGTCGCCGATCATGAACCGGCGGTGCCGCATCTGTTCGTGTCCGATATGGATTCGACCATGATCGGTCAGGAATGCATCGATGAACTGGCCGACTTTGCCGGGATCAAGCCGCAGATCGCTGCTATCACCGAGCGGGCCATGCAGGGCGAACTCGATTTCTCCGCCGCCCTGCGCGAACGGGTCATGCTGCTGCGGGGCCTGCCCGAGCAGGCGATCCACGATTGTCTGGCCACCCGCATCACGCCGATGCCGGGGGCAAAAATGCTGGTCGCCACGCTGAGGGCCAGGGGCTGCCACACCGTGCTGGTAACCGGTGGCTTTCACCAGTTCGCCGATCCGGTGGCTGGGCAGCTTGGGTTTGAACGGGTGGTCGGCAACCGGCTTGAAGTCAGCGATGGCGCGCTTACCGGCGGGCTGGTCGGGCCGATCACTGACAGCGCGGTCAAAGAACGCGTGCTGCGTGATGAGGCCGCGCAGATCGGCGCTCATGCGATCAGCCTGGCGACCGGCGACGGAGCAAACGACATTCCGATGCTGATCGCGGCGACTTACGGTGTGGCTTATCACGCCAAGCCCAAGGCGCGTGAGGCGGCCGATGGCAGCATTGATCAGGGCGATCTGACCAGCATCCTGCGGCTGCTGGGAATCCCCCGCAGTGACTGGATTGAAGGGTAGGTCGCTCTACAATTGACACCCATGTCAGTTAACGTTAGGGAAAGGCCATGGATACGCACGCCCACAGCTTCGACCAGACGATCGATCAGGCTGATGCCCCGGTTGAGGATCTGCCCTTCATGCTCCCCGGACGGCCGGAGATGCGGTACGATTTTCCCAAGGCCTGGCGGCATTTCAAGGAACTGGTGAAAGACAAGGAGAACACTGCCGAAGTGTTCCCGATTTTTGAGGCACTGCCGTGGCGCGGTGTCTATGACGCGGCCCGCGCGTTTCTTTCAAGCGAAAAGGGTCAGAAAATTCGTGCCAGTGAACCCTCGCTGGTAACGATCCTTGATGACCATGATAGCCTGCGCCGCTTGCCCAAGGGAACGCTGGCGCACGTCTATTGCGATTTCATGGAGCGTGAAGGTCTGTCGGCCCAGGGCCTGGTGGATGAGCTTGATCGTTATCGCCGCCCTGATCAGTATTTCAATGATCAGGTCGATTGGTATTTCCGCCGGATGCGTGACACGCATGACCTGCTGCACATCCTGACCGGCTATGGCCGCGATGCGCTGGGCGAACAATGCGTGCTGGCCTTTACCTACAGCCAGCAGCCGTCACTGGCGCACCTGTTCCTGGGCTATGCCGGAGCGCTGGAAGTGCGCAAGGGCGATACGGTTGGCGTCCCGATTTTCCGTTCGGTTCGCGAGGCGCAGAAGAAGGGTGCTGCCTGTCCGCGCCTGGTTGAACTGCCGATCCGCGAATTGCTGGCCATGCCGATCGAGGACGTGCGCAAGCGGCTCAATATCACTCCACCACGGTACTATATGCAGGCTCACACCATGTGGCGTGCCGGCGGTGTTAATCCCTATGATCTGATGGCACCGGTGCAGCAGGCGGCCTGAGCCGCAACGATCAGCTTTCCATCCAGTCACGGAAAAAGGCTTCGTTCGCCTCGCGCAGGTCATCCAGCGCGACTTCGGGGTAGATCGCATCCTCGCCGCGGCACAGCGCGATGGTGTTGCCGGCGGTCCAGCCGATGAAGCAGCAGCCAACGTTGGCTTCGCGCGCCATCAGTTCAACCACGTGCTGATCGAACGGTTCGGTGACAAGGTAGCGGGCCTGATTTTCAGCGAACAGCGACCAGGCGTGGCGCAGCCGCTCGCGGTCAACCAGATCCTCAAACGCGGACAGTTCAAGCCGCGCACCGATGTTGCCCGCCAGCGCCATGTCGGTAACGGCAACCAGAATGCCGCCGTCCGACACGTCATGCGCGGCAGTAACCAGCCCCTCGGAAACCAGCCGCCGCACCAGTTCGCCATTGCGCCGTTCGGCGGCCAGATCGACGCGGGGCGGCGGCCCGTCTTCGCGCCCATGGATCTCGCGCAGCCACAGCGATTGGCCCAGCTCGGGCGTGGCGCGCGGGTCCGCGCCGATCAGGATGATCTTCTGGGCGCTGTCCTTGAAGGCGACGGTCGCCATGTTCTCGTAATCGGCCATCAGCCCGACCCCGCCGATTGCCGGGGTGGGCAGAATGGCGGAACCGCCACCGGTCGCCTTGCTTTCGTTATAGAGGCTGACATTGCCGGACACGATCGGATAATCCAGCGCCCGGCAGGCATCGCCCATGCCGCGCAGCGCCTCCACGATCTGGGCCATGATCTCTGGCCGCTGCGGATTGGCGAAGTTGAGGCAATTGGTGATCGCCAGCGGCGTTGCACCCACGGCGTTGATGTTGCGCCAGGTTTCCGCAACGGCCTGCTTGCCGCCTTCATAGGGATCGGCATAGCAATAGCGCGGGGTGCAGTCGGTGCTGATCGCCAGCGCCTTGCGCGATCCGTGGATGCGGACCACTGCGGCATCGCCGCCCGATTTCTGCAAGGTATCCGCGCCCACCTGGCTGTCATACTGCTCCCAGATCCAGCGCCGACTGGCCAGATCGGGGCAGCCCATCATCCGCACCAGATCGGCCGATGGATCGGCGCTGACCGGTGCCTTGCCGAGCGGCGCCACCTGCGCCCAGGCCTTGTATGCATCAAGGCTGAGGTGCGGACGGTCATACAGCGGAGCGTCTTCGGCCAGCGGGCCAAGCGGAATGTCGCACACCGTTTCGCCGTGCCAGGTCAGAACCATGTGGCCGGTATCGGTAACCTCACCGATCACTGCAAAATCAAGCTCCCACTTGCGGAAGATTGCTTCGGCCATCGGTTCTTTGCCGGGCTTCAGCACCATCAGCATCCGCTCCTGGCTTTCGCTCAGCATCATCTCATAGGGCGTCATGCCTTCCTCGCGGCAAGGCACCTTGTCCATGTCCAGGATAATACCGGCCTTGCCGTTAGTGGCCATTTCAACGCTGGAACTGGTCAGCCCCGCCGCGCCCATGTCCTGAATGGCAACGATCGCATCGGTTGCCATCAGTTCAAGGCAGGCCTCGATCAGCAGCTTTTCGGTAAAGGGATCGCCCACCTGCACGGTCGGACGCTTGGCTTCTGAATCCTCGCCAAAGTCGGCGCTGGCCATGGTCGCGCCATGGATGCCGTCACGCCCGGTCTTGGACCCGACATAGACGATCGGGTTGCCGATCCCGGTGGCCGCAGAATAGAAGATCTTGTTGGTTTCAGCCACGCCCACGGTCATGGCGTTGACCAGAATGTTGCCGTCATAGGCGGCGTGGAAATTCGTTTCCCCGCCAACGGTTGGCACGCCAACGCAATTGCCATAGCCGCCGATGCCGGCGATCACGCCCTTGACCAGGCTTTTCATCTTGGGATGGTCAGGCCGGCCAAAACGCAGTGCGTTCATGTTGGCGACGGGGCGCGCGCCCATGGTGAATACATCACGCAGGATGCCGCCCACACCGGTCGCCGCGCCCTGATAGGGTTCGATGTAGCTGGGGTGGTTGTGGCTTTCCATCTTGAAGATCGCCGCCTGGCCATCGCCAATGTCGATCACCCCGGCATTCTCGCCCGGGCCGCAGATTACCCATGGGGCTTCGGTCGGCAGCTTCTTTAAATGGATGCGGCTCGACTTGTAACTGCAATGCTCTGACCACATCACCGAAAAGATGCCCAGCTCCACCAGATTGGGCTCGCGCCCAAGGGCGTGAAGAACGCGCTGGTATTCGTCTTCGGACAGCCCGTGGGCGGCGACAACGTCAGGGGTAATCTCGGACATGGGCGGCCCTTAGCCGCCCCGGCCGCATCCGGCTAGACCAATCGCGAAGCGCCCTGCGCGCTTTTCCCCATCCACCAGGCCGCCACTGTGGCCGCGCCATAGGCGATGAACGCCAGCACGCTCGTCCCCGCGGTTACCACTGGATCGACCGGGCCAAACCAGTTGAAACCCTGCAGCGCTGCAAGAATCGCCGCAAGAACGGCGATCCGCACTGGCGAGGGCCGGCGCGCCCGCACGTAAAGCCACAGCGCGCCAAAAGTGATGCCCAGTTCCAGCGGCATTTCGACCGCCGGGTGATTCCACAGGCCCAAGCCAATCTTGGGCGGACTGCCGGCAATGGTCAGATCGGGGACGTGAACCAGCAGATCGAGCAGCCAATGCGACAGTACGACCGCGCCGGCAATAATGCCGGCGGTGCGATCACGGGTGGCAAGGCTGATCAATACGGCAAACCCGGCGGCGAACAGCGCCGCACCCAGCAGGCTGTGGGTATAGGGCATGTGGTACAGGTCCATCGGGTTCATCACGCTGACCCCGGGGGTAAAGCGCATTTTCTCCGCTCCGGTAAGCAGCAGCGCAAAGAAGGCCCAGTCGACCAGCTGCGCGGCGATGAACAGCGTTCCGAGGCCCGGTGTACGGCGACGGCTGGCAACCGCGAGGGCCGGAGCCCAGTGTCCAATGAACATAACTTGTCCCTCCCTTGCGCAGGCAGCTTGACCGGGGGCGGCGGCGCGGTCAATGCTGATGGCGATGACCAGTTCTGCACCCGATATTTCCGCCCTCAGCTTTGAGGATTCCCTCCGCGCCCTGGAAGAGGTGGTGCGCAAGCTGGAAAGCGGAGAGGTGCCGCTGGACGAAACGATCACGCTTTATGAACGCGGTGAGGCGTTGCGCAAGCACTGCCAGGCCCGGCTTGATGCGGCGCAGGCGCGGATCGAAAAGATCGTCGCCGGGCCGGATGGCAAGGCGGCTTCGGCTGAGCCTTTCGATCCAGAATCGACCCGCTGAACCATGACTGGGCGGCCCGGCATCGATCCGCTGCTGGCCGCAGCATTGGCGCGCACCGGTGAAGGGGTGGACGCGCTGTTTGACGCGCTGCTGCCGGTTCCCGATGATGACCGCGCCCGGTTGATCCGGGCAATGCGCCACGCCGCGATCGGCGGCGGCAAGCGGCTGCGTCCGTTGCTCACGGTGGCGAGCGCGGAGTTGTTCGGGGTTGATCCGCACCACGCCTTGCGTGCCGGAACCGCGATCGAGGCGATCCACGTCTATTCACTGATCCACGATGACCTGCCGTGCATGGACGATGATGATATGCGGCGCGGAAAGCCGACCGTGCATCGCGCGTTTGATGAGGCAACCGCCGTGCTGGCGGGCGACGCGCTGCAAAGCCTGGCTTTCGAAATTCTGGCCGATCCGGAAACCAGCGGCGATCCCTTTGTCCGCGCAGAACTGGTTGGCGTGCTGGCCCAGGCGAGCGGCGCGGGCGGGATGTGCGGCGGGCAGATGCTTGATATCGCGGGTGAGGGGCAGTCACTCGATATGCCGGCGATCGTCCGGATGCAGCAGCTCAAGACCGGAGCGCTGCTTAGCGCGGCGGTGGAGATGGGGGCGGTGCTGGGCAAGGTGCCGGCAGAGGGGCGGGTGCATTTGCGCGGCTATGCGCGCGACATTGGGCTGGCCTTCCAGATTGCTGATGATCTGATCGATCATGCCGGCGATGCCGCCGCGGCCGGCAAGGCCGTGGGCAAGGATGCGGCGGCGGGCAAGCAGACCCTTGTGGCTGCCGTTGGTGAGGCGCGCGCGCGTGAACAGGCGGCCATGCTGGCCGATCAGGCGGTTGCGCATCTGTCCGCGCATGGGCATGAGGCTGATCTGCTGCGCGCGATCGCGCGCTATGTGGTGGAGAGGGATCGGTAAATGGCAAACCGTATCGGCGTATATCCGGGCACGTTCGATCCGATCACGCTGGGCCATATGGACATCATCAAGCGCGGCGTCAGGCTGGTGGATGAACTGATCATCGGTGTTACCACCAATATCGCCAAATCGCCGATGTTCGCCGATGACGAGCGGATTGCGATGGTTGAACGCGAAGTTGCCGGGCTGGGCGATGGCCGGGTGCGGGTGGTGGGGTTCAATTCGCTGCTGATGGACTTTGCCGATGCGATGGGGGCATCGGTTGTCATTCGCGGCATCCGCGGAGTGACCGATTTTGAGTACGAATATCAACTCACCGGGATGAACCGCCAGCTTAACGATCACGTTGAAACGGTGTTCCTGATGGCTGACGTTTCGCTGCAGCCGATCGCTTCGCGCCTGGTCAAGGAAATCGCCACCTATGGCGGGGAAATTTCGCGGTTCGTAAGCCCGCGCGTGCGTGATGATGTGGTCGCGCGGATTGCGCTGCAACAGGGCCAGCGCGGCGGTTGAGGGTAAACTTTTCAGCATTCATTGCCACGACAGCCGCGCACGGCTATCTCCCCCGCCAACTGCAGTTGCCTATCGAGAATTCACCTTATGCATCGTCGTTCCGTGATCGCCCTGGCGCTTGGCCTTTCCCTGTTTTCGGCCCCGGCACTGGCGAAAAGCAAAGCCAAGGAGCCTGCTCCCCCACCTGCGCCGGTGATGAGTGCGGTTGTCGATCCTGATCCCAGCCACGATCCTGACAATGTGCTGGCGCTTGATCTTTCAAACGGCGGGCGCGTGCTGATCCGCCTGATGCCGACGTGGGCGCCAAACCATGTCGAACGAATCAAGACCCTGACGCGGCAAGGCTTTTACAACGGGGTGGTGTTCCACCGGGTGATCGACGGGTTCATGGCGCAGACCGGCGATCCGACCGGCACGGGGCAGGGCGGATCAAAGCTGCCTGATCTCAAGGCTGAGTTCAACTATATGCCGCACGTTCGCGGCACGGTGTCGATGGCCCGAACCAATGAGCCTGACACTGCAAACAGCCAGTTCTTCATCGTGTTCTACCCCCGCTTCGCGCTGGATCACCGTTATACCAATTTCGGCCGGGTAATCGCCGGGATGGACACGGTTGACCGGATTGAACGCGGGGAACCGCCGGCCAATCCGACCAAGGTGCTTCAGGCCTCGCTGCTGTCAGAGGGCAAGGCCCAGGCCAAGCCCGCGCCCGCCGTCACCGCCATACCCGATATTTCGGCCGATATGCTGAGCAAGTCCAAGTCCAACTGAGCCTGCGTTTGCGCGTTGATCTGTTTGATTTTGAGCTTCCGCCAGAACGGATAGCCCTGCGCCCGGCGCGTCCGCGTGATGCGGCGCGGCTGCTGCTGGTGCCGGGCGAGGGGGCGATGCGCGATCTGACGGTGCGCGATCTGCCCGGCCTGCTGCGCGCGGGCGATGTGCTGGTATTCAACGACACCCGCGTCATTCCAGCCCAGCTTGAAGGGCGCAAGGGCCAGGCGAAAATCGGGGCGACCCTGCACAAGCGGATGGACCTGCGGCGCTGGCAGGCCTTTGTGCGCAATGCCAAACGCTTGCGTGAAGGCGACACGATCGATTTTGGCGCGGGCGTGCAGGCGCTTGCCGAAACCCGTCACGAAGATGGCAGCTGGACCCTTGCATTCCTGGGCGATGAGCCAGTTGAACTGCTGCTGGAACGCGCCGGGCACATGCCGCTGCCGCCCTATATCGCCGGGAAACGTCCCACCGATGCGCAGGACAGCAGCGACTATCAGACCATGTTCGCCGCGCGGAATGGTGCGGTCGCCGCGCCGACTGCGGCCCTGCATTTTACGCCTGAACTGATGGCTGCGCTGGGCGATGCCGGAGTGGCGACGGAAACCCTTACGCTTCATGTCGGGGCGGGAACATTCCTGCCGGTCAAGGCAGGGGATACCGCCGATCATCGGATGCATGCCGAATGGGGTGCGATCGACGCGGCTACCGCCGCGCGGCTCAATGCCGCGCGCGCGGCGGGGGGGCGGGTCATCGCGGTTGGCACCACCAGCCTGCGCCTGCTGGAAAGCGCCACGGATCCTGACGGCACGATCAGGCCGTTCAGCGGCGACACCGCAATTTTTATCACGCCGGGTTACCGGTTCAAGGCAGTGGACGGTCTGATGACCAACTTCCACCTGCCGCGATCAACCCTGTTCATGCTGGTCAGCGCGCTGATGGGGCTTGACCGGATGCAGGACGCCTATGCCCATGCCATTGCGCAGGGCTATCGCTTTTACAGCTATGGCGATTCCAGCCTGCTGCTGCCCCGCTGACAGCTATTTGATCTTGGCGCGAAAATTCAGTGCGAAGCTTCCGGACGTGAATACCCCGGTTGGATTGATGCAAAGATAAGTGACATTGGGATCATAGCCCGCGATCGGCGTATAGGAACAACCGGAAAATGTGGTTGGGGCCGTTGCGGAATTTGAATAGCGCACGTTGCTCGCATAGTTCCATGACAAGGGGCTGCCGCCATTGGTGAAACCCACTGGATCGGTGGCAGGACCGGCTCCATCGTAGTCTGCATTGTAGAAGATCATGTTGGCCGGCATCTTGTCGACCAGCAGCACGCTGTTGTTGTCTATGTAGTTTCCGGACGCGTATGCGACATTGATTGTGTAAATGACCTCTGCCCCGGGGACCATGAAGGGATAGAAGGTACTGCTGCTGTAGGCTGCTGACGTCTTTGTGGTGGACAGTGCCACCGCAGTGCAACCGCTGGAAATGGCAATTTTCCATTTGCTGCCCAGATAGCATTCCACTTGCCTGATTTCCGCCAGGGTCAATGCCCGGTTGTAAACGAGAACCTCAGAAAATCGGCCATCATAGGGCGCACCGCTGGTGGAGCCAATGCGAATGCCTCCGGAAACCGTAGGGGCGATAGCATCGGCGTCGAAGGTTGATGTCGTGCCATTGAATCTTGCGAATTCATTGGTTGTGCTGGCAAATCCAGAAAAAGCGGTGGTCGAGTTGCCCAATGCGATAATCACTGGTGCGGCAACGCCGACCGGATAGCCGGCGCTCAGGCGGGTCGTGCCGCAGCAACCGCCGGCATCGAAATAATAATTGCCATCGCTCCACGGCATATGGGCGCTGAAGCGGCCCGTTGCACCAGCCGCCTGGGTATCGCCATTGAGATTCATCATGAAGTTGGAAGTCAGCGTCACATTGGCATGGACCATGAAGATGGTGGTTGATGCGCTGGTCGCTCCGGTGAAGATGTTGGGCCCGGCCAATTTTGAATTGGTCGGCATCCGAACCGAGCCGAGTCCGTTCAATCCGGCGTTTTCAAAAGTGGCATTGGCCGTGCCGGCGGCAGACACGGTGTTTCCGTTCCCGCTTTTATCAAGCCAGGTCGAAACCACGGCGCCATTGGCAGGCTGTGCCGCCCCGGCATTGACATCTGCCGCATCCAGCCAGATTCGCAGGCCCGATGTGACCGGAACGCTCTGTGCCCAAGCCGCGCTGACGCCGCCAAGCGTCAGCAGCACGCCCAAGATCAGCCGGACAAAGGCAGCAACGACTTTCAACCAATCCACCGGTAAACTCCGCGGGCGTGATAGCAGGATCGGGTTAACCAAGGGTGGCCGAAACCCGATTTTCCCAAGACGGCTGCAAATCGCCCAAGACCCTCGCTCGCCAGGTTGGGCTGGACTGTCAGCATTCAAACAGCCGGTGCCGTGCCGCCGCCGGGCACCACAAAAAGTGATCCCGGGTCGATGATCCGGTCAATCAAGGCGTCATCGGCATTGATCCGTCCGTCAAGCATCAGCATGGCCAGGCCATGCACCAAAGCCCACGCCTGCAATGACAGCCGGTCTGCCTCGGCCACGTTGCCATGACGCTGTTCAGTGGTTTGCGCGCGCAGCAGACGGGCGGCAAGATTGTCTGGATGGTCCCCTTCAAACTGTTCGCCATAGGTAAAGATCAGGCGGAACAGCGCCGGGTTGGCCAAGGCAAAACGGACATAGGCACGGCCGGATTCGGCAAAGCGCAACGGGGGCGAAGCCTGCTCGACCGCATTGAACTGCGCCGCTCCCAGCCGATCGAACCCTTCATGCGCCATGGCCGCCAGCAGTGCGCGCTTGTCCGGGAAGTGGCGATAGACTGCGGTGGCGGAAACCCCCGCATCGCGGGCGATCTGGCGCAGCGAGAGCTCCTCCAGCGGAGCGATCTCCAGCGCTTTCAATCCGGCATCGACCAACGCCGAACGCAGATCGCCATGGTGATAGGTGCGGGTTTCCGCTTTTGATGTTGACACTGTTACCATCGACGCTATGTTTACGACATAAACATTAAACGGAGTTCCGCGTCATGGCAAGCAATGTCGAATCCGCAATCCGCTCTGTGGTTACCAAGGGCATTACCGCAGTGGCCGGCTTCAACCGCGGCCGGATGGATGAAGGGGCCGAGCACGCTTACCTTGGCGGGGTCCACGCCCCGGTTGCTGCTGAAATGACCATCGCCGATCTGGCGGTAACCGGAACGATCCCGGCAGAGCTCAGTGGCCGTTATGTCCGCATCGGACCAAACCCGTTCAAGTCCGATCCGCGCGGCTATCACTGGTTCGTGGGTGACGGCATGGTGCATGGTATCCGCCTGAGCGGCGGCAAGGCCGAGTGGTATCGCAATCGCTATATCCGTTCGCAGAAGCTGGAGCAGGAAGGCGGCCCCACCGCAGCCCCGGGTCCGCGCCGGCGCGAGGGTGACACCATCAATACCAACGTGGTCCGGATCGGCGGCAAGATCACCGCGATTGTCGAGGCGGGATCGAACCCCGCCGTGCTTGACGACAATCTTGAAACGGTGGCCTACACCGATTTTGGCGGCACGCTGAAGGCGCCGTTCACTGCCCATCCGCACCAGGATTCGCTGACCGGCGAACTGCACGCGATCACCTATGACGCGATGGAGCCTGACACGATCTGGCACATTGTGGTTTCACCCGAAGGAAAGGTGGTGCGCCAGGTTGCAGTGCCGGTTGAACATGGTCCGTCGATCCATGAATGCACCATCACCCGCAACTATGTGCTGATTTTCGACCTGCCGGTAACCTTCTCGATGAAGGCTCTGATCGGCGGGCAGAAGTTCCCTTACGCCTGGAACCCGCAGCACCGGGCCCGCGTCGGCCTGTTGCCGCGCACTGGCAGCGCCGATCAGGTGATCTGGTGCGATGTTGATCCCTGCTATGTCTTCCACGTCGCCAACAGCTATGAGGATGATGCGGGGCGGGTGATCGTTGATGCGGCGGTTTACGAAACGATGTTTGCCGGCGGTCAGGATGGCCCGAACGGCAAGGCGTTGGGGCTGGAGCGCTGGATGATAGATCCCGCTGCCGGCAAGGTGACCCGCACCACCATCGATGCCACCGGGCAGGAATTTCCCCGCCCGGACGAACGCTTCTTCGGCCAGGACTATCGCTATGCCTGGGCCATTGGCGTGGAAGACGATAACGAACTGCTGGGGGCGCAGCCGCTCTATCGGCACGATCTCAAGACGGGAGAACGACAGGTATGCGATTTTGGCCCAGGGCGGGTGCCGGGCGAATTCGTGTTCGTGCCGCGCAGCGCGAATGCGGCAGAAGGCGAAGGCTGGGTGATGGGCTATGTGATCGACACGGGGACGCAAACCACCGATCTGGTCGTGCTGGACGCCGCCGACATAACGGCTCTCCCGGTCGCCAGTGTCCACATCCCGCACCGCGTCCCCACCGGCTTTCACGGCAACTGGCTGCCCGATGTGGATTGATACAGGTCATGGCAGCGCCTTTCCCGATCGGCTAGAACGGCCTTGAGGGAAAGGAACTGCATGACGGACCTGCAAAGCAAGCAACTGGTTGATGCGGCGCTGGAACGGGCGGCCGAACAACTGGGTGATATCGTGCCGCCGGTCATGGCGCGCTATTTTGCCGCTCACCCCGATGCCGAGGTCAGCTTTGTCGATCACCAGCCAGACAACCCGCTGGGCCTGCAGGCGGAAATGGTTGGCAACACGCTCTATTTCGTGATGACCTGGCACGAACGGCCAAAGGAAATCGAGATCACCCTGGGCACGTCGATCCCGCACCACATAGAGACGCTGAAAGTGCCGGCGCACTGGTACTCCGGCTTGATCGATGCGGTGATTGACGTGGTGGCGGAAACGGCATCTCCCTTGAGTGCGCAAGAGGCAGAGATGTGGACAGCGATGAAGCAGGCCATCGGGCAGCTTATCGCGCTGGAAGCTTCGCGCTAAAACCGGTGCAAGGCTTTTTGCCGATGGCTTGGCAAGCCGCGCTGCAGCGGTAACAGTGCCACACGATGGATCCGATTCTTGAAATTCACGACCTTACCAAGGTTTACGCCGACGGGCCGGTGGCGCTGGACGGCGTCGATCTGACGATCGGCAAGGGAGAGATATTCGCATTGCTGGGGCCGAACGGCGCGGGCAAGACCACCCTGATCGGCGCGGTCTGCGGACTTGTGCGGCCCAGCAGCGGAACGATCCGGGCCTTCGGGATTGACCTCGCCAAAGACTGGCGCGCGGCCCGGGCACGGATTGGACTGGTGCCGCAGGAAATGGCGACCGATATGTTTAGCACGGTCGCCAATACGGTCACCTATTCGCGCGGGCTGTTCGGACTGCGCAGCGATCCGGCGCGGATCGAACAGATCCTTCGTTCGCTGACGCTGTGGGACAAGCGCGACAGCCAGATCCGCCACTTGTCCGGCGGGATGAAGCGCCGGGTGCTGATTGCCAAGGCGCTGGCCCACGATCCTGAACTGCTGTTCCTTGACGAACCGACGGCCGGGGTCGACGTGGAACTGCGCCGCGATATGTGGCGTCAGATTGGTGCGATGCGCGAAGCGGGGACCACGATCATCCTCACCACTCACTACATCGAAGAGGCTGAGGAAATGGCCGACCGCGTCGGGGTGATCGACAAGGGCCGGTTGCTGCTGGTTGAGGACAAGGCGACGCTGATGGCGCGGATGGGCAGTGTGGAGGCGCGCATCGCGCTTGACGTGCCGCTTTTTACCGTGCCGGCGTCACTGGCCGCCTATCCGCTGACCCTGTCGGAAGATGGCCGGACCCTGACTTATCGCGGCCACGGCGGTGCGGCGGAAGCACGGGCGGAGGTCGCGCGGCTGATCAAGGCGCTGGTCGGCGCGGACATCGGTTTTTCTGCGATAGACACGCGCCAGTCCAGCCTTGAGGACATCTTCGTCGATCTGGTGGAGCAGGGCGCATGACCATGGGTTTCAACGCGCGCGGTGCCTACGCCATTTTTGCTTTCGAACTGATGCGGGCTTTCCGCACCTTCTTCCAGTCGATCTTTGCACCGGTGCTCACCACCTCGCTCTATTTCATCGTGTTCGGCGCGGCGATTGGCGGCAAGATGACCTCGATCGGTGGGGTATCCTACGGCGCTTACATCATTCCGGGCCTGCTGCTGCTGACCCTGCTTGGCGAGACGACCAGCAACGCCAGCTTCGGAATCTATATGCCGCGCTTTACCGGCACGATCTATGAACTGCTGTCGGCCCCGGTGGGGGTGGCGGAAACATTGCTGGGCTTTGTTGGCGCGGCGGCAGCCAAATCGCTGATCCTTGCCGCGATCATCCTTTTTACCGCCAGTTTCTTTGTCGATTACCATATTGCCCATCCCATATTGGCTCTGGGCTATATCGTGCTTGTCGCCGCAGCCTTCGCGCTGTTCGGTTTCGCCATCGGGGTCTGGGCTGATGGTTTTGAAAAGCTGGGGATCGTGCCGATGCTGATCCTGCAACCACTGACCTTTCTGGGCGGCACGTTCTATTCGATCGATATGCTCCCTGATCCGTGGCGCAAGATCGCGCTAGCCAACCCGATCGTCTATCTGGTCAATGGCCTGCGCTGGACCTTTACCGGCAAATCCGATGTGAACATCTGGGTCAGCCTGGGTTTGACCCTGGGCTTTCTTGCGCTGTGCGCCGGGGTGATCGCCTGGATGTTCAAGACGGGGTGGCGGCTGCGCAGTTGAACGGCTAGTGCGCGCGGATGACCGCGCCGCGCTTCCAGTTCTCGATCCATGCCACCGATGGCAAGGCCCGCACCGGCACCATCCGGATGCGCCGCGGAGAGATTCGCACCCCCGCGTTCATGCCGGTTGGCACTGCCGCCACCGTCAAGGCGATGAAACCGCAGGGCGTGCGCGCGACCGGCGCCGATATCCTGCTGGGCAATACCTATCACCTGATGCTGCGGCCGGGTGCGGAGCGGGTGGCGCGGCTGGGCGGGCTGCACACATTCATGAACTGGGATCGCCCGATCCTGACCGACAGCGGCGGATATCAGGTGATGAGCCTGTCAGACCTGCGCAAGATTACCGAGGAAGGCGTGACCTTCGCCAGCCATATCGATGGCAGCCGTCACCTGCTTACCCCGGAACGGTCGATGGAAATCCAGCGTTTGCTGGGCAGCGACATCGTCATGGCTTTTGACGAATGCCCCCGCGCCGATGCCCCGCGTGAAGCGATCGAAAAATCGATGCGGATGTCAATGCGCTGGGCCGCGCGCAGCCGCGCCGGTTTCGACAGCGGTGAGGGCCATGCCGAAAACAGCGCCCTGTTCGGCATCCAGCAAGGCGCGCTGGATGAAGCATTGCGCCGTGAAAGCGCCGATGCGCTGCGCGACATTGGCTTTGATGGCTATGCCATCGGCGGTCTGGCCGTGGGGGAAGGGCAGGAGGCGATGTTCGCCACGCTCGATTTCGCGCCGGATATGCTACCGGTGGATCGCCCCCGCTACCTGATGGGGGTGGGCAAGCCCGATGATCTGGTCGGCGCGGTGGAGCGCGGGATCGATATGTTCGACTGCGTCCTGCCCAGCCGCTCAGGCCGCAACGGCCAGGCCTTCACCTGGCATGGCCCGGTCAACCTGCGCAACGCCCGCCATGCGGAAGATACCGCACCTCTTGATGAGCAATGCCCCTGCGATGCCTGCCGCCACTATGGCCGCGCCTATCTGCATCATCTGATCAAGGCGGGTGAGATCCTAGGCGCGATGCTGCTGACCGAACACAACCTGACGTTCTATCAGCAATTGATGGCCACCATGCGTGAGGCGATTGGCGCGGGAACATTCACGGCGTTTGCGGCCCGGTTCCGCTCGGATTATCTGCGGACGGGGTGATCTGCGCAAAGTGTGGTTTCAAAATCCTACGAACCGCGCCGCCTCTTCCACGCTTTTCCGTTCGGAAACCACGGCGTTGGCGGGGAAGCTTTCATCGGGCCAGCCCAGCGCCACGGCCTTCATGATCACTTGATCGTCTGGGATGCCGGCGTGTTCGCGGACCACCGGGCTTTGCATGATGCCCTGGCTGTTGATCACGCAGCCAAGCCCGCGTGACCAGGCGGCGTTGACAAGCGCGGTGGTGACGGCTCCGCAATCGAACGCGGTATCGTCGCTGTCGGCCAGTTCGCGGTCATAGGCGATGATGACGCAGACCGGTGCATCGAATTGGCGAAATCCGCGCATCACCCAGTCGTGGCGGGCATCCTTGTCATCGCGGGCAATGCCCATCGCCGCGAAGAGCTGCTTGGCGACGCCAACCTGGCGGTCGCGGTGGACACCGCCAAAGGCATGGCCGGTGCGGAATTCGCGGCTGTGCGGAATACCGGCCAGATTGCGCTCGGTATTGCCGGCGCGGATGCGATCAAGCGGTTCGCCGGTGATGACGTGAAAGTGCCACGGCTGGGTATTCATCGATGAAGGTGCGCGCATGGCGAGGGTAATGATGTCCTCGATCACGCTGCGGGGCACTGGCTTGTCAAGATAGCCCCGGATCGAGCGCCTGCCGAGAATTACTTCGTCGAAATCCATTGCTTCCCCCGATTCGTCGCCTTGATTTAACTGATCGGTTAAGCCGCGCAAACCGAGCTGGCGCAAACGAAAAGGGCGGCCCGTGCGGACCGCCCTTTCGTGTCTGGTATCAAACCGGATCAGCGCGAATAGAATTCGACGACCAGGTTTGGTTCCATCTTCACCGGATAGGGCACTTCATCCAGCGTGGGCACGCGGACGAAGGTGATCTTGTCAGTGCCATCGGGCGAGACATAGTCAGGGATTTCACGCTCGGGCAGGCTCTGTGCTTCGGCGATCAGGGCCATTTCCTTGGCCTTCTTGCCCAGCGAGATCACATCGCCGGGGCGCACGCGGCGGCTGGCGATGTTGCACTTCACGCCGTTGACGTAGATGTGGCCGTGGTTGACCACCTGGCGCGCCGAGAAGATCGTCGGCGCAAACTTCGAGCGATAGACAACCATGTCAAGGCGCTGTTCGAGCAGGCCGATCAGGTTCTGACCGGTATCGCCCTTCATCTTCGACGCTTCCTGATAGGTGCGCTTGAACTGCTTTTCGGTCACGTCGCCGTAGTAGCCCTTCAGCTTCTGCTTGGCGCGAAGCTGAATGCCAAAGTCCGAAAGCTTGCCCTTGCGGCGCTGGCCGTGCTGGCCCGGGCCATAGGAACGGCGGTTGACCGAGCTTTTGGGACGGCCCCAAATATTTTCGCCCATGCGGCGATCGATTTTATACTTCGACGAATTGCGCTTCGACATGGCGCTTCGTGTCCTTCAATTTGCTTGCATGGCAGATGTGCCGCGCTTCTGGTCCGGAACCGCACCGCCCGGCCTGTTGCCGGACGCGATCAAGGCTTCACCGGAATGCCTGATCAATTGCG
Organism: Pseudomonadota bacterium; assembly: GCA_018240895.1. Lineage (GTDB taxonomy): Bacteria > Pseudomonadota > Alphaproteobacteria > Sphingomonadales > Sphingomonadaceae > Novosphingobium. The sequence continues at coordinate 52,203 of JAFEEX010000041.1, forward strand.
AAGGCGCGCGCCTAGCCGGGACTTGCAATCAAGTCAAGGTCGGCGGCGGAGCGGTGCTAAGGAATGGAGTAATGGACTTGGCACTGTCAATTGTCCGCTCGCTCCAGCGCTGAAAGCACGCCGCGCAGGGTCCGCACTTCCAGGTGATTCCAGCCGGGTTTGGTCAGCAGGTTGCGCAGGGTCCGGCGGGTTGCTGCGGCGCGGCTGGGGGGGAAGAAATAATCCCTTGGTTCAAGCAGCGCCTCAAAATGCGCGATCAGGCCTTCCAGTTCGTCTTGCGGGGCGGGGGGAAGCAGATCCTCAGCAGGAGGCTGCTCCAGCTCCGCGCCCTTTGACCATTCGTAGGCCAGCAGGATTACCGCCTGGGCAAGATTGAGCGATCCGAACTCCGGGTTGATCGGCACGGTGACGATCGCCCGCGTCAGCGCCACGTCATCGGTTTCAAGGCCGGATCGCTCCGGTCCGAACACCAGCGCGCAGCGGCCGCTTGCCTGGCGGATGTCCTGCGCAGCCTCGGCCGGAGACAGCACTGGCTTGCTCACGCCGCGTTTGCGGACGGTGGTGGCGTAAACGTGGGCGCAATCGGCCACGGCATCGGCCAGCGATGGAAAGATCCGGGCCTGTTCCAGCACCACGTCCGCCCCGGCCGCCGCCGGGCCTGCAGAGGGATTGGGCCAGCCATCGCGCGGTTCAACCAGCCGCATCTCGGTCAATCCGAAATTGAGCATGGCCCGCGCCGCCTTGCCGATATTTTCGCCCAGTTGCGGGCGCACCAGCACAATCACCGGGTGCCGGCAAGCAACCGGCAATCCATCAGTGCTTGACGACATCCCGCACCGAACTGGCGAATTCTTCAAAATCGCGGGCCTCTGTAAAGTCGCGGTAGACGCTGGCGAAACGGATATAGGCGACCGCATCAAGCCGGCGCAGCCCTTCCATCACCATTTCGCCAATCGCCCTGCTTGCCACGTCGGCCTCGCCGGAAGTTTCGACTTGCCGCTGCACGCCCGAAACGAGCTGGTCGATCCTTTCCTGGGCGATGCCGCGCTTGCGGCAGGCAAGGGTCACCGATTGCTCTATCTTGCGCCGGTCGAACGGTTCGCGCGCCGCGTCGCTCTTGATCACGGTAACATCGCGCAGTTGCACGCGTTCGAACGTGGTGAAGCGCGCGCCGCAACCTTCGCACTGGCGGCGGCGGCGGATCGCGGTGTTGTCCTCGGTGGGGCGCGAATCCTTCACCTGGCTATCGTCATGGGAACAAAACGGGCAACGCATAGGGAATTACGGACGCAGCCTCTTGTAAAGCATGAAACCCGCCCCGGCGATCAAGCCGACTGGCCAGCTTACAACCGGAAGCAGCGCACCGGCCACGGCACCAACGGCCGCGCCGGTCAGCACTGGCTTGGTGGATGGATGGTGCATTCCTTCCTTGGCCATGCCGGTGATTTCGACCTTGGCGTCCTGAAGAAGATCGTCGCTCATTGCCTCACACCTCCGGATAGATCGGGAACCGGGCGCACAGCGCCTCTACCTGATCGCGCACGCGCTGTTCGATCTGGCCATCACCCTCATCACCGTTTCGCGCCATTCCGTCCACCACTTCGGCAATCAGACGTCCAACGGTGCGGAACTCCTCTTCGCCAAAGCCGCGGGTTGTTCCGGCCGGTGTGCCAAGGCGAACGCCCGAGGTGACGAAGGGCGAGCGCGCGTCAAAGGGGATGCCATTCTTGTTACAGGTAAGCCAGGCACGATCGAGGCCCTTTTCCGCTGCCTTTCCGGTCACGTCCTTGGCAGTGAGGTCCACCAGCATCAGGTGGTTGTCCGTCCCGCCCGAGACGATCCGCAGGCCATGTTCGGTCAGCGAAGCTGCCAGCGCGCGGGCATTGGCGACAACCTGATTGGCATAGGCCTTGAACTCCGGCTGCAACGCTTCGCCAAAAGCCACCGCCTTGGCCGCGATGACGTGGACCAGCGGGCCGCCCTGCAAGCCGGGGAACACCGCCGAATTGAACTTCTTGGCCAGATCCTCGTCATTGGTCAGGATCACGCCCGAACGCGGGCCGCGCAGGCTTTTATGCGTGGTGGTGGTCACGACATGGGCGTGGGGGAAGGGGGAGGGGTGAGCACCGCCTGCAACCAGGCCCGAGAAGTGGCTCATGTCGACCATCAGCCAGGCGCCGACTTCATCGGCGATTTCACGAAAGCGTTTGAAATCCCACACCCGCGAATAGGCGGTGCCGCCGGCGATGATGATCTTGGGCTGATGCTCCCGGGCAAGGCGGGCAACCTCATCCATGTCAAGCAGTTCATCGTCCTGGCGCACGCCATAGGGGATGGGCGTGAACCATTTGCCGCTCATGTTGACGGGGCTGCCGTGAGTCAGGTGCCCACCGGCATTGAGGTTAAGGCCCATGAACTTGTCGCCGGGCTGCAGCAGGGCGAAGAACACCGCCTGGTTCATCTGGCTGCCCGAATTTGGCTGGACGTTGGCGAACTGACAGCCGAACAGCTTCTTGGCGCGCTCGATCGCCAGGTTTTCAACCACGTCGGCATATTCGCAGCCGCCGTAGTAGCGCTTGCCCGGATAGCCTTCGGCATATTTGTTGGTGAAGACCGATCCGGTCGCCTCCAGCACTGCCTTGCTGACGATGTTCTCGCTGGCGATCAGCTCGATCTTGGTCTGCTGGCGGTGCAATTCGCCCTGGATCGCGGCGAAAATCTCAGGATCGGCGGCATCAAGCGGGGCAGTGAAGAATCCGGCGGAACGGATCGCGGGTTTGGCCTCGAGAGTGGTGGTCACGTGGAAGGGCTCCTCAGATCTTCGGATGGGTAAGCTTTTCAACGCGGGCGACGTGACGCCCACCGGCGAACTGAGTGGAAAGAAACGCGTCGAGGCAGGCCTTGGCCATGTCGATCCCGATCAGGCGTTCACCCATGGCAATGACGTTGGCGTCATTGTGTTCGCGCGACAGCGCCGCGGAATAGGGGTCGGTCACGCGGGCGCAGCGACAGGCGGGGTTGCGGTTAACTGCCATCGAAATGCCGGTGCCCGATCCGCACAGCGCCACGCCGAATTCAGCGGTTCCGTCCGCGACGACCGAGGCCAGCTTGTATCCGAAATCGGGGTAATCGACCCGCTCGGGGCTGTCGGTGCCAAGGTCGGCAACCTCATGCCCCAGCCCGATCAGATATTCGCGCAGCTCCGCCTTGAGGTTGAAAGCGGCATGATCGGAGGCAATGGCGATGCGCATGGGAATCTCGGGACTGTCAGGAGGAATCGTTACAAGTGCCCCTTAGGCCTGCTGACCAGCGAAGGCCAGAGCGCGCCCTTGGCTTTTCCCGGAAATGGCAGACGGGCCGAACACGGCGTTCGGCCCGCCGATTGGCTTACTGATCCAGGAACGAGCGCATCTTGCGGCTGCGGCTGGGGTGTTTCAGCTTGCGCAGCGCCTTGGCC
>JAFEEX010000042.1:0-19629 GCA_018240895.1 Pseudomonadota bacterium
GCCAAATGTTCTGACGACGGACAAGCAAGTACCTGATCGAGCGCGCCGAACAGTACCAACCCGTCGTCGAGATGCCGACCGGCATCGATGTCGAGATCGTGTTCCTCGACGGCGTCTACGTGAGGAATTCCCAATGACCCCCGACGCGATCGAAGCACCCAATAAGCCGGCCCGCCGCTGGCTGCGCCCTGCGGCCGGACTCGCTGCCGTCGTCGCCGTATCCGCCGCCACCGGCTGGGGCGTAGCCAGCCTCGCCGCGCCCACGGCCGCTCCCAACACCGCCACGGTGCGCGCAGCGCTCAAGCTCAGGCTTCCGAAGACGCCCATCGATGCGATCGACTGCTCCGGGCTCGGCGGCCTGTGCGAGGTCGCCTCGAAATCGACTCTCTTCTACGTCGACCGAGCAGCCAAATATCTCGTGATCGGCCGCGTCTACGACATGGAGGCGCGCCAGGACCTGACCGCCGCGCGGCTGCTGGCGCTCAACCCGGACCTTCTCACCGCCGGCGCGGCACGCCGGGAGGCCGGAGAGGACGAGCCGCCGCAGCAGCGCCCCAGCGTGCCCACGCGGGTCTCGCTCGCCGGGCTCCCGGCGAACGGGGCGATAACCTGGGGTCCGGAGGGCGGACCGAAGGTGGTCGTCTTCTCCGACTTCAACTGCAGCTACTGCAAGAAGCTCGAGGGCGAGCTGAAGGCGATCGGCGCGCGGGTCGAGGAGCGCCCGATCTCGATCTTCGGCGCGGAAAGCCGCCAGGTCGCCGAGCAGGTGCTCTGTTCGCCCCGGCCAGAGATGTCGCTGCGCATGGCCTATTCGGGCCTGGCGCTCGCCAATCCCAAGCCGTGCGACACGAGCGGCCTCGACGCCAACGAGGCCTTCGCCAGGGCGCACGGCTTCGGCGGCACGCCGGTGATCGTGCGGCCGTCCGACGGCGCCGTGCTCGAAGGCTATCGCCCCGCGGCCGCACTGCGCGAATTCCTCCGCGCCGCTCCCCGCCAGACCAGCAAAGGATGACCCCCATGCCTTACTCCAAGCGCCTCATCGTCTGCGCCGGCCTCGCGGCGGCGCTGAGCGGCTGCACCACGTTCGGCACGAATATCCAGGGCGAGTTCACCTGCCGCGCGCCCAAGGGCGGCTGTGCGCCCAGCCACGTGATCGACGCCGGCGCGACCGCGACGCTCGAGCAGGCTCGCTCCTCACCGGAGCTCGCCCGCGTCCGGGTCGGGGTTGGGGCCGGCGACACCGGCCGGACTTCGGAACGCACGCTCAAGATCGTGTTCCCGGCGCATGTCGACGAAGCCGGAACGCTGCATGACGAAGCCGTCGCCTGGGCGGTCGTAGAAAATCCGCGCTGGGCCGCGGAGCTGCGCCGCAAGCCCGGCGAAGTAGCCGCGCCGCCGCTGATGCGGCAGCTCGGCCGGCAGCTCAAGGCGGCCCAGGCTCCGCACGACCCTGCCGCAAAGGAGCCCGGCGACGAGGCGGATGTCGACCTCGGCTCGCCTTTCTCGCCGGCCGCCTCGCCCATTCCCAATTCGCCCGTTGCCTCGCCGCTGGTCCTCCCCTCCACGGCGCGCGAGGCCGTTGCCGGTGCCAAGGCACCGGCGGTCGAGGGGTTCGACATGTCGCCCCCCCTGCATGATCGGACCCCTCGGCCAGGCGGCGAGGCGCCGCTGACTTACCCCAGCGTCGAAGCGATCGAGGCCGCCAAGGCCCCGAACGGCGGCGACACCGGCACGACCTCCACGCCAGCGCCGGTCGACAGGGAGCCCAAGTGATGGCCGAGCGACTGAACACGATCGTCGATCGCGTGCTCACCGGGCTGCTCGGCGACGCCGAACATGCCGAGAAGAGCCGGCCGCCGCTGATGCTCGACATGCTGTCGGACTGGCTGCCCTACCGCGTGTTCGACCCGGCGAGCCGGCTCTATTTCAACGCGCGCTCGAAGGGTTTCATCCTCTCGGTGACGCCCCTGATCGGTGCCGACGAACGCACGGGCGAGATCCTCGGCGCCTTCTTTTCGGAAGGCCTGCCGCCCGGCGCCTGCCTCCAGGTGCTGCACCTCGCGTCCCCGCGCATCAGCCGGATCGTCGCGCCGTGGTTTGCGCCGCGCTACGTCCAGGGCGGGGTCTATGAGGCGATCGCCCGCCACCGGGCGAAGCGGCTCTACGGTCTCGTCTGGGAGTCGGGATCGACCGACGCCCCGTTCCATGCCCGGCATCACCAGGTGATCGTCTCGGTGGGCGTCCCCGCCAGCAAGGGCGTCGGCAACGAGGAACTCAAGCAGACCCGCGACGGGCTGGTCGCGATGCTGAAGTCGCTCAATCTCGGCGTCGCCGAGGTCGGCCCGGAGCAGCTGATCGCGCTTGTCGACGACCTCACATCGCCGACGACGGCGCCGCAGGACGACGCGGTGCCCTACAACCCGAACGATCCGATCGCCGCCCAGGCAATCCGCCACGACATCGAGCTCGTCGTCCACGAGGACCGGATGCACTTGCGCACCGAGCGCTTCCGCCCGACCGGCAGGACGAACGAGGGCGTGCCGGAGATCGGCACCGTCTATCCGGACGCCTTCGACGTGCGGCACTTCGCAGTCCGCAACATGCCGCAACGCTGGGCGCCCTGGGAATGCGCGCGGTTGATCGGCGACCTGTTCACCGACAAGCTGCGCTTTCCATGCCCGGCGGCGACGATGCTGTGCCTCGTCTACCCGGACCAGGAGGCCGCCAGCGCCAAGGCCGGCTTCAAGTTCATGCGCACGACCAGCCTCGCGGGCACCCGGAGCGCGCGCTTCCTGCCCCGCATCGGCGAGCAGGCCGCCGAATGGCAGCACGTCCAGGCCGAGCTCCAGGAAGGCCGCCGGCTCGTCCGGGTGTTCTATGGCATCACGGCCTACTCGCCGCTCGGGTCGGGCGACCGCCACGAGCGCGCGATCAAGTCGATCTACAAGGCCGCGGGCTGGGATCTCGCCGACGAGCGATACCTGCAGGTCCAGGGCCTGCTCGCGGCCATGCCGCTGACGCTCGCCGACGGGCTCGGCGCCGACATGGAGCGCCTGAAGCGCTTCAAGACGGTGCTGTCGACGACGGCCGCCAACATCGCGCCGATGCAGGGCGAATATCTCGGGAGCGCGCAGCCGCACCTGCTGTTCGTCGGCCGGCGGGGCCAGCCCTTCTTCTGGTCGCCGTTCGAGAACGACGCTGGCAACCACAATGTCGCGATCTGCGGCAAGTCGGGCTCGGGCAAGTCGGTGCTGCTGCAGGAGATGTGCGCGGCGCTGCGCGGCGCGGGCGCGCAGGTCGTGGTGATCGACGACGGGCGCAGCTTCGAGCATTCGGTCAAGCTCCAGGGCGGCCGCTTCGTCGAGTTCACGACGAAGGCGGGTTTCTGCCTCAACCCGTTCTCGATGATCGACGCTACCCGCGCCGAGGAGGACGAGGACTATCGTCTCGACTGCTTCGGCATGGTCAAGGCCATCGTCGGGCAGATGGCGCGGCACAGCCAGAAGCTGAGCGACACCGAGCGCGGGCTCATCGACCGCGCGGTCAACGCGGTGTGGAGCGAGCATGGCGTCGGGGCGACGATCACCGGCGTCGGCGAGGCGCTGGCGGCCCAAGGCAACGAGGCGGCCGCGGACCTCGCGACCGCGCTGGCGCCTTACATGGCGGGCGGCACCTATGGCGCCTTCTTCGAAGGCCAGGCGAGCCTTGCGCTCGATGGCGACTTCACCGTGTTCGAGATGTCCGACCTGGCGAGCCGCGAGGAGCTGCGGGCGGTCGTGCTCTCGGCGATCATGTTCATGACCAGCCAGGCGATGACCCGCAGCCCACGCCAGGTGCGCAAGCTGCTGCTGATCGACGAGGCCTGGTCGATGCTCAAGGGCGGCTCGATGGGCGAGTTCGTCGAGACCTACGCCCGCACCTGCCGCAAGTACGGCGGCGCGCTCGCCACCGCGACCCAGTCCTTGAACGACTATTACAAGTCGGACGGGGCGACCGCCGCGCTCGAGAACAGCGACTGGATGCTGATCCTCCAGCAGAAGCCGGAGACCATCGCCGACTTCAAGGCCAGCAAACGCCTCGACATGGACGACCGCACCGAGACGCTGATCCGCAGCCTCAAGCGCTCGGGCAGCGACTATTCGGAGGTCTTCATCAAGGGGCCGGAGACCGAGGCGATCGGCCGGCTCGTGCTCGACGATTATTCGGCGACGCTGTTCTCGAGCTCGCCCCAGACATTCGCCGCGATCGATGCCGAGATCGCCCGCGGCCACCAGCTCGCCGACGCGATCGAGCGGATCGCCTTCGCGGGCCGCACCTGAAACCACCCTCAAGCAAGGACCTGAAAACCCATGTCACTCCACCTCGTCACCCCCTCCGAACCGGCGCAGGAGCTTGCCGTGGAGGACGATCTCCCACCGCCCGGCAAGGGCTGGCGCGGCCATGCCGCCGACACCTGCTACATCCTCCTCAAGGCGGGGAGCTTCCTGGCCACGACCTACCTGATGACGCTCGGGCTGCCGCTCCTGTTCTTCCTGATGATCTCGGGCGGCGACGTGGAGCTGTTCTTCGCGCAACTCGCCAATTTCGCCGACCGCTTCCTCGGCGCCGATCCCGACCGCCAGGTCGGCTTCGTCAATGAGCTCAAGTTCGGTCTCATCAGCCTCGCCACGCTGGTCGCCTGCCTGCGGCTGCCCGGCTTCCTGTGCGAGGTCAACGAAGGACTCCGGGAGGAAAGGCCGTGAAGAACATATTGGCAACATCAGTCCTGCCGAAGGGTCGCTTCGGCATCAGCCTGACGGGAATCGCGCTCGCGCTGAGCATGGTCGGCTCCACGCTCTGGGGCCTGTGGGCAACCGACAAGCTGCTCGCGCTCGAGAAGCGCGAAGTGGTCACCGTGCAGCTGAGCGGCATCATGGGCGACTTCGTCGAAGCCGAAGCGCGGGCCGGGAGGACCCCCGAGGAAACCCGCCAGCGGGTCCAGGCCTATCTCAAGGCGGTCGAGGCTTCGGTCGGCCAGCTCTCGCGCGAGGGCCGCACCGTCCTCGTCGCCGAAGCGGTCGTGGCGGGCAGCACCCCCGATCTCACCGACGCGGTGCGCGCCGACGTCGCACGCCGGATGGGAGCCTCTCCCGATGCGCGCCGCTGACACGCGTCCCTCGGCATGGCCGCGCCTCGCGCTGTGGGGCGGCGTCGGCGCCGTAGCGCTGGCGCTCAGCTCGCTGTCCGCGTTCGCGCGCGACCACGCGCTGATGATCAACGCCAGCCCGAGCCTGCCTTACTGGGCGGTCTGGCTGACCCGCGGCGCCGAGCCGCAGCGCGGCGACATCATCCTGTTCGATCCGCCGGCCTCGCCGCTGCTCGTGAAGCACTTCGGCAGCGAGCCGAAGCCGTTCGGCAAGCGCGTGAGCGGGGTGCCGGGCGACGTCGTGACCGAACGGAACCGCGCCTTCTTCGTCAACGGGCGGCTGGTCGCGAAGGCCAAGCCGCGGAGCCGGCTCGGCGAGCCGCTGGCGCTCGGTCCGACCGGGGCCGTCCCCCGGGGCTGCTACTTTGTCACCACCGAGCACAAGGACGGCTTCGACAGCCGCTACGCGGCGATCGGCTGGATCTGTGCGCCGCGCATCGTGGGCGTGGGGAGGCCGATCCTGTGAACCGAACCATCCTGATCGTCGCGCCGCTCCTCGCCTGGCTTGGCACAGCCACTCCGGCGCTCGCCCGCGACTACGGCCAGCAGGGCGCCGTCTGGCCGATCGTCGAACCTGACCTGCTCGCGCAGATTCACGCCCGGCTGACCCGGCTCGAAAAGACCGGGGAGACAGCGCGGCTCAACCAAGAGCTGAAGCGCCGCACGATCGCGCGCGTCAACCGCCCCGAGCCGGTTGCCGGCGTCGGCCCGGCCTCGGCGACGCGCAGCTGGCGCTTCGATCCGACGATCACCGTCGAGCGCAACATTGCCGACGACAAGGGCCGGGTGATCATTGCCGCGGGCACGCGGGTCAATCCTCTCGACACCGTGCCGCTGCGCGCACCGCTCGTGTTCCTCGACGGCGACGATCCGGCCCAGCTTGCCTGGGCGGTGCGCCGCTTCGCGGCGACGCGGGCGAAGCTGATCCTCGTGCGCGGCGCGCCGCTCGAGCTGATGAAGGCCCGCCAGCGCCGGTTCTACTTCGACCAGGGCGGCAGCCTCGTGAAGCACTTTGGCATCCGCGCGGTTCCCGCGACGGTCGAGCAGCAGGGCCGCGCCCTCCTGGTCACCGAACAGGCGATCGAGCCGCAGAAGGGCAAGGCGTCATGACCCGCAGGAGTCTCCATTCCCGCATCGCCGCCTTGTTCCTGCTGCTGGCCGCGAGCCTGCTCGCTGCGAGCCCTGCGCAGGCCGAGGCCGGACCCGGGCGCTGCACCGGGAAGTTCGTCAACCCGATCACCGACATCTGCTGGTCGTGCCTGTTCCCGATCTCGATCGGCGGCTTGAAGATCTGGCCCTCGGAGCGGCCCGACACGGACAATCCCGATTCCCCGGTCTGCCTGTGCGGTCTTAGGCCCGGGATCGCGATGGGCTTCTGGGAGCCGGTGCGGCTCGCCGATGTCAGCATGAAGCCGTGGTGCTTCGTCAACCTTGGCGGGATGAAGCTCGATCCCGGCTTCGACATCGGATTCAAGACGATGGCCGGCCCGTCGGCGGTCGGCGGCGCGACGCAGTACAACTCGCAGTGGCACGTCCACTGGTACGCCTATCCGCTGATCTACTGGATGGAGATCGTCGCCGATTTCCTGTGCCTCGAATCCGGTTCGGTCGACATTCTCTACATCACCGAGATCGACCCGCTGTGGCAGGACAGCGAGCTCACCGCGATCATCAACCCCGAGGCGGTGCTGTTCGCCAATCCGCTGGCGCTCGCCGCCTGCGCCGCCGACTGCGTCGCCGCGACCGCCAAGCTCCCGACCGACGAGCTGTTCTGGTGCGCCGGCTGCCAGGGGACGATGTATCCGCTGAACGGCAACGTCTCGGCGACGATCGGCCATGTCCAGGCCTCGCGCCTCGCGCTCGCTCGCTTCTCGTACAAGCTCCACCGCGAGCTCGTCGCGTGGGGCACGATGGGCAGCAAGGGGCTGTGCGGCAAGTACCTGATGCCGGTGATGCGCAAGCAGCAATACCGCTTCCAGGCCACCAACCCCAACCCGCAGACGAAGGGGCGCTACGCCTGCGCGCCCATCGGCGCCTCCACCACCTTCATGTCGGCAGGCCAGGTCTATCCCGCCATCGGCGAGGACATGGGCTACCTGGTCTGGCGCAAACGGAACTGCTGCGCGCTATGAAGACGCTCCCCCATCTCCTCGCCTTGGCCGCGCTCGCGGGCGCCGCCGCCTTCGCCGGCGCCGCGGCCCAGACCGCCGACCCGGACCTCGACCTCGAGGCGATCCGCGCACGCGCCGCCGAACAGGCCGGCGACGCCGACGCGCTTGCGGCCAGGGCGCGCGCCCGCGCCGAGCAAGTCGGCGAGCAGGCGCGGACCAGCGCTGCCGACGCCCAGGCGCATGGCCGGCGCTTCGCCGGCGAGGCTGCCAAGAGCGCAAGGCCCGATCCGGCACAGACCTTCGATTTCGACCGGATGGTCGCCGATGCCGGCACGATGGCGAGCGAAAGCATGGGCGAGGCCCCGCGCTTCATCGCCTTTGCGTCGCTGTCGATGCCGCCGGCTGCGCTGCGCGCGATGATCGACGACGTCACCCGCGCGGGCGGCGTGATCGTCCTGCGCGGCCTGCCGCAGAACAGCGCTAAAGTGCTGACGGCCGCGCTGTCGAAAGTCGTGCAGCCGGGCAAGGATCTGGCGAGCGTGGGGATCGATCCGCGGCTGTTCCGCGCGTTCGGGATCCAGGCAGTACCGACCTACGTCGTCGCCGGCAGCGACTTCGACCTTTGCGACGGGTTCGACTGCACGACCGCCGTCCCGCCGCATGACCGCATGAGCGGCAATGTGAGCGCCGCCTACGCGCTGGAGACCTTTGCCCGCGGCGGCGGCCCCGGCGCGCTCATCGCCGCCCAGCATCTCGCCCGACTTGAAAGGCCGGCCCCATGAAACGGTTTCTGCTGCTCCCGCTGTCGCTCGCTTGCGCCTGCCTGCTGCCGGCCGGGGTCGCCCATGCCCAGACCACGACCGAGGCCGCCAAGGCGGACGCAAAGGCGTTCGGCCGCGAGAAGGCGGCCGACGCGCAGGAGGCGGCGACCACCCGCCCCGACGCGGGCCGGGTCCCCAATTTCGGCGGCGTGCCGAGCCAGTCCGATTACTTCGACGATCCCGACCGCATGAGCCGGGAGGCGGCGAGCCAGGCAAGCTCGAGCACCGGCTATCGCACGATGCGGGACTCCATGGACCGGCGCGCGCGGTTCGCCCCGCAGGATCTCGACGCGGTGATCGCGCGCAGCAAGACGCTGAGCGAGGATCCGCTCGCCTATACCAGCGGGATGGCGATCGGCGGCTCGCAGGGCCGCTGCGTCCCGCTGCCGGCGGGCACCGGGAGTGCCGGTCGCTACATGGCGACCTGCAACACTGGCTACACCGCCAGGCAGGAGACGCGCACCTGCCGCGTCACGCTCGAGGCGAGCGTCGTTCCCGGCACCGACTATATTTATCGCTGCTCGCTCGATGCCTGGGGCGGCAGCCGCGATTGTTCCAAGCTTCCGACAGGGACGTGCCGGCGCACCCGCCGCCTGTCCTACCGGTGTCTGCAGTGGACCTGGATCGGCGGACGGAAGGTCTGCTCCGAGCCGGACGGGGCGATGTTCGAATATACCTGCTCGCAGCCGGTCCCCGGCCTGACACCCGACCGGATCGCGGGCAGCCCGACGGTCACCACCACCCGGAACGAGAGCGGCTGCGCGAGCCTTGCCGCCGACAGCAGCTGCCAGCAGGACGCGGAGACCTGCACCGACAGCGATCCGGTTACCCGCGTTATCAACGGGGTGTCGGTAACCCAGCCCTGCTGGGCCTGGTCGCGCAGCTACACCTGCGCGCAGTTCACGGAAGCGCAGGATTGCGAGGCGCTGGAAGGCACGGCCGGATGCACGCTGGTGCGCGAGGACTGCCTGACCGACGAGCCCTGCCGGACCTGGGAGCGAGTCTATGACTGTCCCGTCCCGGACCAGCCGGCCAGCGCCAACCAGTTCATCTGCGATGGCGACGTCTACTGCATCGACGGCTCGTGCGAGACGATCCAGCGCAAGGCCAATGACGAGTTCAAGGATGCCGCCGTCGCGCTGAACGCAATGAACCAGGCGCGGCGCGAGTTCGACTCCGACACGCTCACCCTGTTCCGCGGCACGCGCAACACCTGCTCGTCCAAGGTCTTCGGCGCGCTCAACTGCTGTCGCGGCAAGGGATTTCCGCTCATTCCCGGAATCCAGCTGCTCGTGGCGCTGGGCTGCAGCCGCGAGGAGATGCTGCTTCACCAGCGCGATGCGCAGGGCCTGTGCGCCTATGTCGGCAGCTATTGCTCGAACAGCTTCCTCGGCGTCTGCCTGACCAAGAAGAAGCTCTATTGCTGCTTCGAGTCCAAGCTGTCGCGGATTCTGCAGGAGCAAGGCCGCCGGCAACTGAACAAGCCGTGGGGCAAGCCGAAGACCGAGCGGTGCCTCGGCTTCACGATCGACGAGTTCGCCCGGCTCGACCTCTCGAAGATGGACTTCAGCGAGGTCTATGCCGAGTTCACCGAGGCCGCCCGCCTGCCAGACGAGCTCGAGGCGGCGACCGAAATCCAGCAGAAGATCGAGGACTATTATGCCCGCGCACGCCAATAGGCCCGCCCGGCGGCTACCGGCCGCCTGCCTCGCACTGGCCATCCTTCTGACGACAGCTGCATCGGCGTACGCCCAGGAGCCGCCGCTCGTTGCGACCGGCGATGGCCAAGACAGCTTCTACTGCGAGAAGCGCCGGCTCGGTTACTGGTTCTACTGCACCAGGCCCCGGCCGGCCGAAGCGCCCGAGCCCGCGCCGCCGCCGGCGGCGCGCGCGACCAGCCAGCTCGATGCGATCACGGCGCAGCTGCGTGAGCTCAAGGCGAAGGCGATCCTCGAGCCGACGCCGGCCAACGTCACCGCCTATATCCGCTTCCAGCGCGAGCAGCTCGATCGCGCGTCGCTGTTCAGCGATGTCTGGCAGCGGGCGATCTGGCAGGACCCCGACCTCGACTATACACTGCAGCGGCCCGTCTCGACGCTCGGCAAGATGCAGTGGCAGGACGCGCGCAGCGCCGAGCGGAACGCCGTGATGGCGCAACTCGGGGCGCGCTACGGGCTGTTCTACTTCTTCGCGCAGAGCTGCGGCGCCTGCGAGGTAATGTCGCCGATCGTGCAGTCGGTCGCCTCGACCTGGCACATCGCGGTGCGCGCGATCTCGACCGACGGCGGGCCGTCGCGCCATTTCCCCAACTACACCGTCGAGACCAACCAGCGCACCCGCATGGGCCTCGAGCCGAAGGTGACGCCCGCCGTCGTGCTCTGGGATGCGCTCAAGGGGCAGGCCATCCCGATCGGATACGGCGTCATGTCGGCCGACGAGCTCCAGGACCGCATCTACCTCCTCACATCGAAGGAAGCCGGACGTGACTACTAGGATGAAGCGCATGGTCGCCGCGCTGCTGGCGATCACCCTGCCGGTCGCCTCGGCGCAGGCCGATGTCGGCAGTTCGATGGACGCCTTCCTGAAGGACGTGGGCGGCGCCTCGAACATCAACGGACCGACCGCGTTCGAGGGCCAGTCCGCCGGCTACTACAGCCTCGGCAATGTCTGGACGCGCTTTCCCCAGAAGACGACGAACATCGCCAACCTCCAGCTGCCGCGGGCGCGCGCGGGCTGCGGCGGCATCGACATCTTCGCCGGCTCCTTCAGCTTCATCAACGCGGGCGAGCTCGTGGCGATGTTGAAGGCGGTGGCCAACAATGCCGTGGGGTTCGCCTTCAGCCTGGCGATCGACACCGTCTGCCCGGAGTGCTCGAAGATCATGCAGGAGTTCAGCCAGAAGGCTCAGCTCATGAACAATCTCAACATCAACAGCTGCGAGCTCGCGCAGGGGCTGGTCGGCGGCGTCTGGCCCAAGGGCGATCTCGCCGACAAGGCGATCTGCGAGGCGATCGGCAATTCGGAGGGCATCTTCACCGACTATGCCGCGGCCAAGCACGGCTGCGGCACCAAGGGCCAGCGCGCGAGCACGACCGCCCAGGGCGACGGCGAATATGCCGACGTCAACCCGGCGGTGGCGCGCAACTACACCTGGACCATCCTCAAGAAGTCCGCCTTCTTTTCGCCGGGCGGCACGTTCGACCGCGAGCTCGCCGAATATGCGATGACGCTGATCGGCACGATCATCTACGTGCCGCCCAAGGACGACGAGGCGGGCAAGTTCGTGCCCTTTGCCGGCGATGCCTCGTCGACGCTGGTCACCGCGCTGCTCGACGGCACCGCCGGAAGCAGCGTCAAGGTGTTCGACTGCGACGAGCCCGACCAGTGCCTCAATCCCTCGTTCAAGACCCTCAGCGTCCCGGCATCCAAGGCGCTGCGGCCGCGCGTCGCTTCACTGATCGACGGCATGGTCCAGGCGATCCGCGACGACACCGCGATCACCGAGGGGCAGAAGGAGCTGCTGCAGGTGGCCTCGGTGCCGCTCTACAAGATCCTCACGGTGCAGGCTGCCTACGGTCGCGGCATGCCGACCGACGATCGCGAGACGCTCGCCGAGATCGCCAGCGTCGACCTGCTCTTCGCCGTGCTCGACCGGATCGTCAGCGAAGCCGGCCGCTCGATGTCGAGCTTCATCGGGGCCGACGAGGCCAAGATCGCGATGTGGCAGGGCCAGGTGAACACGGTCCGCCAGGCGCTCGCCGACCGCCAGGCCAACACGCACCTCAAGGTCAACGCGATCATGCAGATCATCGAGAAGACGGCGTTCATCGAGAACGTGCTCGCCGCCTCGATGTCGCCGGGCATGGCCGCCTCGCTCGACTGGTCGCGCGGCGTCCAGACCCGCGCCCTGACACACTGAGCCACACCATCGGGCCAGAACGCGGGAGCCAGGAATATGGTCGAGATTTTCACGGTCGGCGGCGGCGACTATCTCGTCAACGTCTTCCAGGCCGTCGCCGCCTGGACCGGCAACGGCGGCTACAAGAGCCTGATCCAGGTCGTGCTGGTGATGGGGCTCGGGCTTTCCGCGCTGACGCTCGCGTTCAACCAGGACTGGCGCGCTTGGATCAACTGGTTCCTTGGCGCCACGCTGATCTACTCGTGCCTGATGGTGCCGCGGCTCGACGTCCATGTGACCGATCGCCTCAATCCCGGCCTCGCCCCCGCCAACGTCAGCAACGTGCCGCTCGGGCTCGCGCTGATGGCGAGCTTCACCAGCCAGGTCGGCGACTACCTGACCGGTTCGGCCGAGGTGGTGTTCGGCCTGCCGGGCGACCTCAACTATTCGAAGAACGGGATGATCTACGGCGCGCGGCTCTACGACGCGACGCGGTCCTTGCGCATCTCGGATCCGGAGTTTGCGGCCAACCTCGACGAGCACTTCCGCCAGTGCGTGTTCTACGACGTGCTGCTCGGCCGCTATTCGATGAAGCAGCTCGCCGAGACCAACGACATCTGGGCCACCATCGCGCCGGGCAGCCAGGCCCGCGCGCAGCGCTTCCTCACGCGCGATCCCTCGTCGGGGCAGGTCAGCTCGAGCATCGTCACCTGCCGCGAAGCCTACACGGCGCTGAACGCCCAGTGGGCCGGGCTGATCGACGGCATGGGAACGGTGTTCGGGCGGCAGCTCTACCCGAACCAGACCGCCGCGCTCGCCAAGGCCAAGCTGTTTGCCGACCTGCCGATCGCCTACCAGTACCTCGCCGGCGTCTCGGCCAATGCGACCGACATCTTCAAGCAGACGCTCACCATCAACGCGATGAGCCAGGCGATGCACTCGATGTCGGGCAGCAGCGGGGCCGGCAACGTTGACGTTTATGCGCAGACCCGCGCCGACATCCAGACCGAGCGCACCTACAGCTCGATCGCCAGCAACGCGATGAAGTGGGTGCCGCTGCTAAACGTCGTGCTGACGGTGCTGTTCTACGCGCTGTTCCCGGTCCTCTTCCCGCTGTTCCTGATGCCCAAGACCGGCCCGCTCGCGCTGAAAGGCTACGTCACCGGCTTCTTCTATCTCGCGGCATGGGGTCCGCTGTTCGTGATCCTGCACATGATGCTGATGGTGAAGGGCGCGGCCGACATGACCGCGGTAGCAGGCACCAGCGGCCTCAGCCTCGCCAGCTTCACCGGCATGGCCGACGTCAACAGCGACATCGGCACTCTCGCGGGCTACCTCATCGCCTCCGTCCCGTTCCTCGCCGGCGGCGTCGCCAAGGGGGCGATGGCAATCTCGCACCACGCGACGAGCTACCTCAACCCGAGCCAGAACGCGGCCGAGGAAGCCGCGCGCGAGGCGAGCACCGGCAACGTCGCGCTCGGCAATACCAGCTTCGAGAACTCGACGGTGCTCACCCGCCAGTTCGCGCAAGGCACGATCGCGCCGAGCTTCACCTATGGTGCGGGCCAGACCCGCACCTTTAGCGACACCGGTTCGATGACCACGAGCTTCGGCGAGGCAAGCTACGACCAGCTGCCCAATTCGACCTATCCGTTCACGCCGACGCTCGGGCAGGAGTTCACGTCGCGACTATCGACGATGGCATCACAGGCCCGCTCCAACAGCGAGACCTACGCGAACATAGCTACGGAATCGACGACCAGCGCCGTCACCAAATTCCGCGAGCTGCGCGACCAGTTCAGCCGCGGCAGCAGCTTCGAGACCGCCACCGGCCAATCGAACTCGGACAGCATCCAGACCGCCTTCAGCGAAGTCGACCAGGCCTCTACCAACCTGCAGCGCCAGTTCGGCCTGTCGCGTCGCGCGGCGGACGATATCAGCACCGCCTGGTTCCTCGGAGGTGAAGCGGGAGCGAACGCAGGAATCACAAACGGGGTTGCGTCCGCGAACATTGGTCTGAAGGGCGGCGGGAACCGCACTTGGACCGACAGTGACATCGGTATCGCGTCAGAAGACCGCTCGCGCATCTTCGGTAGCCTTTCGCAGACGTCGGACAGTCGGAACTGGTCGAGCACACGAGACGGCTTCATCCGATCTGTCAGCACCTCGTCCAGTTCTTCGGTCTCGACGATAGCAACCGGCATGAACGCTTCTCTGACCGAGGCGCAGAGTTACAGCCGTGAGGCCCGGCGTGCCGAGGAGCTGGCGAACCGGTTGGAGACCCAGGCGTCGCTCTTTGAAGGGAACAGCGCGGCCGGGAGCCTGAACCTCTCGCAAGCCTATCGTGAGTGGGGTTTGGCCGAGATCGAGCGCAATCGGGATTTCTATGGAAGCGTTCGCTTCGACGATGTGGCGTTCCAATTGAGCGCGGAAGGCCAAGCGCTGCAGGCCAAGTTCATCGAGAGCTATGCTGAACAGCTTCGGGACGGGATTGAGGATCGTCTCGTGCTTGCACCCGGACAGACTGTGGCGCGACCGAACGTCGATGATGCCGAGGCAGTTCGAAGCCAAGCTTCGGTCGGAGGGAGCATGCCGTCAGCAGTGTCGCGAGTGGATGCCAGCGGCATCCGCGATGAGGTTGAAAGCGTTCAGGCTGCGGGCCGGCAGCGAATTGACGCCGGAAGAGAGCGTCTGGAGGACCTAACCAAAGGCGCTCGAGGAGCAAGTGCGAAGGCAGCGGATGATGTGAAGGAGTGGTGATCGGTGCTAGATCACCATAAGCCAAATGAGCCACCGGCTAGGTAGACAAACCCAGCAAGTATGACGATGATCACCGCGATGGTGAGCTTTCGGCCCCATGGGTCGGCCCACGACTTACGGATCCGATATTCCACCAAGCGGTTTTCACGGATCGCCTGGTCGATTTCGGAGAGCCCCTCCCACTTTTGGGAGCGCTGAGGCTCGGCCTTTTCAAAGTCGAACTGCGTCATCAGGGCGTTCATCTCACATCCCCTCGGAACATAGCAGAAACGGACGCAAGAAACAGGAAAATCTGCGCCCATTCCGATAAGCTATCTCCCCTCCCGGGCGCGATTCTCACTCCAGCGATTTGTCGACGAATCCCAGGGTGTTTGCATTCTCCACCAGCGTCCGGACCTTCGCACGATCCAGCCCAGTCGGAACCTCGGCATCGATTTCCAACCTGAGCTTGACCGAACTGCCGGGAAGAGTTGTCAGCTGCTCGACAATCGCCTCGACAATCTGATGCATGTCTCTCGCCGGCCGTTCCGGGGAGATCATCACGGTCCCCAGGAACCGGGTCGGCTTTCTTTCGGTAACTGATGGTTCGGGAATTCCACCATTCGGCTGCTCTTCGCTGCCTGGAGCCTTCTCGCCGGGTCGTTCGGGAGCGCCTGAGGGTTCTGGTTGGGTCGGGGCCGGCCGATGCGCTTCGGCGACGTCGGGTTTGATGATGACGCTGTCGCTATCGATGATAACCGCTGCGTTAGCAGCTCGCTCGATCGCCAAGCCGAGATAGGTGTCAGTCTTTTCGTCCCACCGCTCGGCATATGCAAAGGGCCCAGGCAACATGCCTGTTACAGCTGACTGAACTGCCTTTACGAGAACCTCTTGGTTCTTCAGGCGCGGCAAGTAGACGTAGCGATTGAGATACTCTCGCAAATCCTTGAGTGAGAGATGCGGCTTTCCATTCCAGATGTATTTTTGGAGATCGCGGTCGAGGCGCGCTGGTCCAAGCTCGGTTAGCAGACCCTCCTCGGCCACGAGCTTCTTGCTTGCTCTGGCGAGCAAGCCATCCTGCGCGGGGATCTTGCCAGACACCCATTCCACATCTGCCTGCGCGCTTTCCTGGGCAGGGTAATGGAGATAGCACCAAGCTTCCTTAAGGCGGGTTTTCACAGTCTCGTTAGCTTCCGCCAGCTTCGCCTTGGCGAGGGCGCTGTCACTCTGCGTGAGATTTAGCCGGTCGGTGTCGCGGACGATCTCGCCCCAGGCCAACGCGGAACGAACAGCATCCTTCAAATTGTCGAGCTGGCGCGCGTCCGCGGAAATGAACACCAGCATGTTGCGGTAGACGCGCGGCGTAGTGCCGCGCTGCATCAGGATGTCCTTCGCCTCCACCAGGGCCTCGGACCCATCCCGGCCGTTATGTGGGTGTGCGACACCCAGGACGACAGCGCGAACGCCTCCAGCCTCGTCAGGCACTTCGGCGGACGTCGCAGGGGCAACTTGCACCGCGTCGAAGTGACCGCGATCGGCGAGACCATTCACATACTTCGTCAGCTCATTGTCGATGGTCATGAGTACGAGCGCGTTCTCGATCTGCGCTGCGCGGTCGGTCGCGATCCGATTGAGGCTCGCCGACATTGAATACCAATACCGGCCAAGGTCGGCGTGCATGAACTTTGCCTGGTTGGTCAGCCGCCGAAGCGCATCCCCGAAGATCGCGGGTCGTTCACCGGGCTGAACTACGCCCAGATTAATCTGCTTGTCGTCCAGGCCTGTGTTTTGCTGTTGATGAGTTGGCGCGGTTCCCATGAAGATCGCGCGCGCCACGCGACGAGTTGCGGAATAGCGGTTCAGGTTCGGTGCCGACTGGTCGACCTTGTACGGGGTTGACGCTGTCCCATCGACGTCGCCAGCGATGATCGACTGCCAGCTCACGTCCAGATAATGGAGCAGTTCCGGTTCGACCCGCGGCGAACTCACGGCAATGCTGCCCGGCATGATCATCACTGACGGGTCGCCGTTCATCCAGAGCTCGTGGATTGCCTGCGCCATCAACCGCAGCACACCGCGGGTGCGCTGAAACTTTTCGAGTGACCCCCAGCTCGTGTAAAGCTGGTCGAACAGCTCGGGATGAATCGGATAAGCCTTCTCGAGCTTGCGGCGATAGTCTTCGTCGGCGCAGCCCTGCGGGAAATCGTTGGCGTTTTCGCGATAGAGCTTCGCAAATTGCTTCAGCGTGTTGTCGCGGTGATGGAACTTGTCTCCCGGGATTTCCTTGAACAGCCGACGCCGGACGATCTCGTAGCTTTCCTCCTGGCTCGCCGGACGCCATGATGATTCCACGCGGCTAAAGGTCTGCTTGAGGCGCGCCAGAGCCTCCTGACCACCTTCACCGCCGACTTCGATCTGCGATGCTGGCAGAGAGGCGACGAGCAGGGTTCCCGGGCTGGATTTGACTGCCTCCGTCAGCGACTGCACGAAGGACAGGTTCGCATCGAACGAACCGGACGGCAGGCCTTCGACCTTGTAGATCTGCCGTAGGTAGGCGACCCACTCGTCGATCAGGATCAGGCAGGGCGCGCACTTCTTGAAGATTGCTTCGAGCAGGTGCGATCCAGGCGCGATGCCGTTCGCGTCATTCTCGGCGATCATATCGAACGCCTCGGCGCCTCCAAGTTGCCAAGCCAACTCACCCCAAGTCGTGCGGATCTTCCGGCCGCCATCGGCATTGAGAACGTCTTGCGGTCCCCGAGAGGTGCCGACGAGCACGGCGCGATTGATGCCCGGCGGAACACTCAGCCCATTCTCGTCAAGCAATCGGTCGAGGCCCGAGAGGTCTTGAACCGGAGCCGGCCCCGCCATATGATAGAGCGCGAGCATTGAGTGCGTCTTGCCGCCGCCGAAATTCGTTTGCAGCTCGACGACAGGATCGCCGCCCCTGCCGGAGAGGCGCTTGGCCGCGCCGACCAACAGCGAGCTAAGGCCCTCCGTCAAATAGGTCCGGCTGAAGAATTGCTTCGGATCGCGATACTCGGCCGGCGCGCTCCCTGAGTGGACCTTGGCTAGATCGGCCGCGAATTCAGCCTGCTGGAACTCCCCCGTGGCGACGTCGGGGTGAGGCTCGACCACCTCGCGCCAGGGAAGCAGCCCGGCCACCGTCTCGACGGAGATCTCGAGGCGCTGGGTTTTTCGGCGCTCCTCGTTGCGTTGAAGCTCGGTGAACTTCGTCCGCAATATTGTGTCGCGCATCTTCGACAGCTGCTCGGCCGTCTCGCCGGCACTGATCGCTTCCATCAGTCGACGCATGGAATCGAGCGCGCGCTCGGCATCGTCGTAACTGAAATTCTCATTGTGCGAGAGCTTGTTTCGTACGTCGAGGAGTTCGGACACGTACGAGCGCTCAGGATGGCCGAGGACGGTGGCAAACGCGTCCTTCCAAAATGCCATCATTGTTTTCAGCAGTCCCTGCTGATCCCACCCCACTTCGCCGGCGGAGTTCGGCTTCAGCCCTTGGACACGCTGGACGACTTCCAGCTGCCAATGGCCCTTAAGCGAGCTTTCCAGCCGCTTTTCCACGAATGGAATGAGCGCAGCTGGAAGCAACTCCATTCCTTCGAAAACATGCTGACGCGTACTCTTAGCCACGTTCCGTCCCCCTATATGTCCAGCCGCGTCTGACGATCGCCCGTTGTGTCATGGATCGCTGCCGCCTGTCGGGTCAGTTCAGTCCAATCCGCAACCAATGCGTTGTAGGCGGTGGCCTCTTGGCGATCCTGCCGCTTCTTGTCGCTGATGTCGTAGAGCAGGTAGGCAAGATCCTTTACCGCCTCCGCTTTGTCGCTCCCGATTTTCTTGAGAAGCATAGCCGTGTAGTGTGACAGGCCATTCTCTTGATATTGCCGGACGAGATACTGGCAGCACTCCCAAATCGTGACGTGCCCATCGGTCTGGGGATCCCAATCCTCCTCCAATTCGTCGCGCTTGTAGATGCGGACCCGCCCAGCGGACGACTCGACGATGCCAGCATGGCGCACATCATCGACGGAGATACCGCGGGCCCGGGCGAGGTTGTCCGCATCCCCGAAAACGCCCTTGTCATAGCCGTGCTGGGTGAACCATGTAACGGCAAAGCGCGTCTCAGCGTCAAAGTCACCCTCTTGTGACGAGAGATACTGATCCAATTCCTCGTTGATGATCTGCAATGCAGTTTTAACGGACATCTTCTGGTCGTTGCCTTCGATTACCGAGGCGTATCGACTGAAAATCGCGATGCCAGGACCGATTGAAGCCTGGGGAATGTCAACCGGCGCGATGTTCGCGCGGTGCATCTCCTTCAGGGCCGCGGGTAGTTCCCGGCGCAAGGTTCTGACGAATTCGACCTTGGAAATTGTCTCAAAATCAGCCCCGCGAGGACGGCAAGCCATCACGACAGAAGTTGCGAGCGCATTCTTATTTTTCTTCAGGTTGCCAACCAGCTCAGTCCGCACTGGCCACGTCGCGCCGATCGAATAACCTGCATCTACGATGGCCTGTAGGAAAGTCGCCCAGCCCTTTACGGAGAAGCCGCTGTCATCCACCTCGCCTTGCCGGAAGGCGTAGTAGATCGCAGCGGGCACGTCGGAGCGCCCTTGGGTTGCCATATGGCGCATGACGGTGGTCATTCCATCAAGGAAAAAGCTATCGGCCTCGTCCTTGCCGCCATGACGTTTGTAATCGGCGACCAATTCCTCCTGCTTCGGCACCAACATTGTTGAAAACAGGTCCGGATAGGTGCTGGCCAGCCCCTTTCTCAGCCAAACATAGAAGAAGTCGGAAAGGTCCGCATAAGGTACGTTGTCGTAATCCCACATTCCCCAAGTAAATCGC
>JAFEEX010000042.1:19762-19940 GCA_018240895.1 Pseudomonadota bacterium
GCAGCTCAGTTCCGACGGCGGCCTGCTGGTGATGCGCGAGCTGGATGACGCGCTCGGGCTGTCCGATCTGGCGGCAAAAGCATTGCGCGACACCCGGCGCGGCAAGAACACGGTCCACCGGCTTGACGGGTTGTTCCGGCAATCGGTGTTCGGGCGACTGGCCGGATACGAGGATGTG
>JAFEEX010000042.1:19977-21169 GCA_018240895.1 Pseudomonadota bacterium
TCGCAGATGGGACGGTTCGAGACCGAGACACTGGCACAGCCCGAGAACCGTGCCGCGCTGGCCGACCTGAATGGCCAATGGATCGACCGGTTCCATGACCGTAACGGGCTGAAGTACATCGTTCTGGACATGGACAGTTCGGTCAGCCCCACCCATGGCGATCAGGAGGGCGCGGCCTGGAACGGGCATTTCGACTGCACCTGCTATCACCCGAACTTTTTGTTCAACCAGTTCGGCATGCTGGAGCGCTGCGCCTTGCGCCATGGCAACGTCCACAGCGCCGATGGCTGGCGGGACGTTCTCGACCCCGTCATCGCCCGCTACGCGGAGCGCGACCTTTGCGGCCGGTTCTTCCGGGCTGACGCCGCCTACGCGATCCCCGCGATCTATGAGCGGCTGGAAGAAGCCCGATTCTTCTACGCCATCCGGCTGCCTGCGAACAACGTCCTGCGCGAGAAGATCGCGCATCGGCTGACGCGCCCTGTCGGGCGACCTTCGCTGACCAAGGTCAAGCGCTTCTACGAAGACTTCGAGTATCAGGCGGCATCCTGGGACAAGGAACGCCGGGTGATCGCCAAGATCGAATGGCATCCGGGCGAACTGTTCCCGCGTGTCGGCTTCATCGTCACCAACCTGCCGATGGAGCCCGACTGGGTGGTGCGGTTCTATAACCAGCGCGGCACCGCCGAGCAGCACATCAAGGAAGGTAAATATGCCTTCCACTGGACGCGGCTGTCATGCCGGAAGTTCCGCGACAATGAGGTGCGACTGCAACTGCATGCGCTGGCCTACAACCTGGCCATCTTCTTGCGCTGCATCGAGTTGCCCGAGACGATGGCCGACTGGTCGTTGACCAGCCTGCAACTGAAGCTGATCAAGATCGGGGCACGTGTCGTCCGCCATGCCCGCGCCATCACCTTCCAGCTGGCCGAGGTGGCCGTCACCGGTCCGATGGTCCGCGCCATCCTCGCCGCCATCCGCCGATTGCGAGCGCCTCCGCTATGCGCATGACCGCCATCCACGCCCAAACTGAACGAAAACGGCAGGATGGGTCTGTCCGCTGCGCTGAAAAACACCGCCACCAGGGCACAACACGGCGGCTTCGCGGGCCGATCTGCCCTGTCTCAGCGCCTTGCGCGCCCGACGACGCCGCTCGGGACGGAAAATGATTGTCCTGCGGTCGGATTCAGGC